>NZ_MLCR01000017.1:0-77700 GCF_001875735.1 Corynebacterium sp. NML120713 | reverse complement strand
CCGGCATTGATGGTCAGTGGAACCCCAGCTTAGGCGTGAGAAAAGGGTGGGCTGGACGCAGCTAAACACACACAAAATGTCCCTTATCGCGACACGCCGTAAAAACACACAAAATGTCCCTTAAGCCTGGCTTGGTGGGGCCAGTGACAAAAGACGCAACCCAATTTGGTCAGCTATCTAAAGTGCCAGTTCAGAAAAGTGCTAGATAATTAGCGCTGTCAGATTTGTCATTCCTGCCAGTTTCCTGTGCACCACAATCCCGGTTTTCAACGAACCTGCGTGGTGTTTCCCCAGGTCGCGAAAACACCAACCAGGAATTTGGTGCGTTGGGAGTGGGTGAAAAGGATAACACTAGCGACGACGCTCGGGGCTGCTCGCTTCGAGAAGTATTTCACTACCCGCACCCAACGGCTTCCAATCCGTTACTTCGGCCGTGACATAAACGACGAGAAATTAACAGTGCTGATAAAAGACCGAGGCCACTCCTCGTCGTCGGTCAAAAGCATGTCCTCCCACAAACGTGACACGGCCGCCCCGGGCTCAATAGGCTCATCGATTGTCCCTAACGCGGTGGAATAGCTATACATATTCCATTCATCCTCGTTAACCGGTTCATCACTCTGAGCCTGGAGATCATGGAGCAAGTTCTCTTTCACAACGGGATCCGACTCATCAACCTCCACATCAGCGACCAGATAGACGGTCGTGAACTGTTTTACGCGCTCCACTCGTTCAAGATAGCGCTGATAGCACCGAGGAAGATCCTCCTCTTTGGCAAGGAAGTAGGTTCTAGTCAGGGTAATTTCGCTGGACATTACTTGGGGTTCCAATTCGTGTCATAGGCACCCGAAGGACGGTATTTTCTCTGCGGGTAGCAATGCCTCTTATGGGCGTTGTTGAACTTGCTCACGTACAGGTTAGCTTCTTTTTCAGTGTCGTCAGGGTCCAATGGATGGTTGCCCATGACAAAAGCCCACAATAGGATTGCCCGGGCATTCTCCACTACTTGGCATTTCACAGTGACCATGCCCAGTTCATTTGACAAAAGACGCAACCCAATTTGGTCGGCTATATAAAACGCCAGGTAAAAAAGTGCTAGATAATTAGCGCTGTCAGATTTGTCATTCCTGCCAGTTTCCTGTGCACCACAATCCCGGTTTTCAACGAACCTGCGTGGTGTTTCCCCAGGTCGCGAAAACATTAACCCGGAATTTGGTGCGAAGCGCTTAACGAAGCGTCCACGCCGCATATCAGCAGCGCACACCGAGTAAGGTGAACTGGAATACTGTGCTCTGAAGGAACCCCCATGACGAACCCGTACCAGTCAAACGAGAGCCACCCCGGCACTGACGAGTGGGCAGCTCAGCAACCTCAGCAGCAGTACCAGCAGCCGTACTACCAGCAGCCGTATCAGCCGCAACCCCCGTACCAGCAGCAGCAGAAGAGCAGTACTGGCCTGGTGGTGGCGTTGTCGGTGTTGGGGACGTTGTTGTTGCTTGGGATCGCGGGTGCGGTGGCGTTTTTGTTCGTGCGTTCCGACGGGTCGAATGGTGAGCAGCAGGATCCGGTGATTGTGACGGAGGTTGAGACGGTCACCCCAGAAAGCCAGAACAACCAGGGCAGCAAGCCTAATGTGAACCGGCGTGAGCCGATGGGGTCGAGTGCGGGGTTCTCGAACGCGACGGCGGAGACCGGGAATACGTCGTCGGAGTTCGCGGGCAATGTGTTGGCTGTGTTTAATGAGCGGGCTGCGGCCACTGGTGAGTTCCCGGGGTCGTTGAGTGTGTATAGCCCGGTGACGGGGCAGACGTACACGATGTCGTGCTGGCCGGCGGGTGGGGGAGCCCGGTGCCAGGGCGGTAATAACGCGTCGGTGTATTTGTACTAATGGCGTTGTATCCTCGCCCGTTGTCGGTGGGCGATCATGTGCGTGTGGTGGCTCCGGCGCGTTCGTTGGCGTATGTGGAGCAGGGCTCGGCGGGTCGTTTTGTGGCTGAGTTGGCCACGCGGCGCCTGGAGCAGCTTGGCCTGTCGGTGAGTTTTGGGGCGAATGTGCGGGTCTCGGATATGTTTTGGTCTGCGCCGGGCAAGTTGCGGGCTGAGGATCTTATCGACGCCTACTCCGACCCTTCTGTTGACGGCATCATGAGCGTGATCGGCGGCTTCACGAGTAACGAGATCCTGCCGCACCTGGATTTTGATGTGATTGCGGAGCACCCGAAGTTTTTGTGTGGGAATTCGGATGTATCGGCGTTGGCGAATGCGGTGTATGCGAAGACGGGCCAGGTGGTCTACGTGGGCCCGCATTGGTCGACGTTGGGGATGCGCGATTTCGGCGAGGTGACGCGTGATGCGTTTGTGCAGGCGGCGTTTACTGATGGGCCGATCGTGTGGGAGCCGGGGGACTGGTACACGGACGATGACTGGTTTATTAACCAGGATGGTCGTGTGCAGGAGCCGGATGATGGCTGGTGGGTGATCCAGGAGGGCCGCGCTGAGGGGGTTGCGCTTGGGTCGAATTTGGGCACGTTGGGGTTGTTGTCGGGCACGGAGTTCATGCCGTCCCTGAACGATGCGGTGTTGTTTGCGGAGGTGACGGGGAAGTACACCGTGATGGATTTCCGGCGTGAGCTGGTGTCGTTGTTGCAGGCCCCGGATGGTCACGGGATTGAGGGCTTGGTGATTGGGCGTTTCCAGACCGCGAGCCGTGTCACGAGGGTGATGGTGGAGGAGATGGTGGCGTCGATACCTGAGCTGAGGGGGAAGCCGGTGGTGGCGAACGCATCGTTTGGGCACACGAACCCGTTGTTGACGTTCCCGGTTGGCGGGCGTGTGGATGTTTCGGTGGAGGGGGGAGAGGCGTCGATTCGTTTTCCTAGAGTGTAGTTTGTCCCTATGACTGATTCGACGCCGGGTCAACGTTGGACCTTCTTTGCAGTGATTTCGCTCGGTCTGCTGATGATCGGGCTGGACAATTCAATTCTGTATACGGCGTTGCCGGAGCTCAACGAGCAGCTGCACACTACCCCGACCCAGGGCTTGTGGATTATTAACGCCTACCCGCTGGTGCTGGCGGGGCTGCTGCTGGGCACGGGCACGCTGGGGGACAAGCTGGGCCACCGCTTGATGTTCATTGTTGGGCTGGTGGTGTTCGGGGTGGCGTCGCTGGCGGCGGCGTTTGCGCCGTCGGCGTGGCTGCTCGTGGGCGCGCGCGGGCTGCTCGGCATGGGTGCTGCGGTGATGATGCCGGCAACGCTCGCGCTGATTCGCCTCACGTTCCCGGACGAGCGGGAGCGCAACACCGCGATCGGTATTTGGGGGTCGGTGGCCGTGGTGGGCGCGGCGCTGGGCCCGCTGGTCGGTGGCGCGCTGCTGGAGGCGTTCTGGTGGGGCTCCGTCTTCCTGATTAACGTGCCGATCGTGCTCATCGCCCTGGCCCTGACGTTCTGGCTGGCCCCGGAGAACATGCCGAACCCGGCGAAGCACTGGGACTTCATTTCCTCCGTGTACGCACTGTTTGCGCTCTCTGGCCTGACCATGGCTATCAAAGAATTGGTGAACCCGAACTCCGGCTGGTCCCTGTTCGCGGTGGCGGCGGTGCTGTGCGTCGCCGGCGCGGTGTTGTTCGTGCGCCGGCAGGGTAAGCTTTCGGACCCGCTGCTCACCTTCGACATTTTCAAGTCCCGCATGTTCACGGGCGGCGTCGTCGCAGCAGCCGGCGGCATGTTCTTCATGGCCGGCGCCGAGCTGATGACCACGCAGAAGCTCCAGCTTGTCGACGGCTTCTCCCCCCTCCACGCCGGGGCGACCATTATTGCGATGGCGGCGGCGGCGATTCCGGCGTCGACACTTGGGGGTGCCTACCTGCACAAGATTGGCTTCCTGCCTCTGATCGGCGGCGGCTTCCTGGGCGCCGCTGCTGGTGCCGCTGCCCTGATCTGGGGTTCGGACGCGGGCAGCCTCGGCATCGAGATTGCGGCGCTGGCCGTGATGGGCTTCTCGGCGGGCTCGGTGATGAGCGTGTCCTCCATCGCGATTATCGGCGCCGCACCGCTGCACCGCTCGGGCATGGCGGCGGGCGTCGAGGAGGTTTCCTACGAGTTCGGCACCCTGGTTACCGTCGCGCTGACCGGCTCGCTGCTGCCGATGTGGATGGTGCGTAACCTGCCCGCCCAGCTGCAGCCGCTCGGCATGGACGCAATTTACGACGCCTCCACCAACGCGCTTGCCGCCCCCGCCTACGCCGGGGCGTACCACAACGTCCTCGTGATGATCGCCTGCGCGGCCCTAGTCTTCGGCGCGGTGACCTGGTGGTGCTTCCGCGATAACCCGAAGTCCGGCGACGCGAAGGTGGCGGCGTAAATGAGCGCACGCAGCTGGCACCAGAAGGCGTCCAAGCCGGTGAGCATCTGGATGTGGGTGTTCATCTTGATCGGGCTCACCCACACGCTGTTCCCTGAACCGGCGTGGCTGCTGATTCACATTTTCACGCTTGGCATTGTGGCGAACTCGATCGTGCTGTGGAGCGTGAACCTGACCGAGCGTTTCCTGCAGCAGCGCCTTCCCGAGGAGGCGCGCCCGGCCCAATTGCGGCGCACCTGGGTCCTCAACGCCGGCGTCGTGTTGGTGCTGGTGGGCCAGGTCCTGGCCAGCTGGTGGGAACAGCACTGGCTGGTCACCTGGGCCGGCGGGTTGCTGGTCGCTGTTGCTGTGTTGTGGCACGCGGTGGTGCTCGCCCGGTTGGTGCGTGATGCCGGGCCGGAGAAGCGGCACCGACCCGCCGCGATTGGGTACGTGGCGTCGGCTGCCTGCCTGCTGGTAGGGGTGTGCTTCGGCGCGGCCCTGTCGATGGGCCTGCCGGGCACCTGGCAGGAGCAGATCCGCCAGGCGCACCTGTTTACCAACGTTGGCGGCTTTGTGGGCTTGGCCGCGATGTCGAGCCTGAGCGTGCTGTTCCCGACGATGTGGCGGATCAACGGCATGCGGGACCGCACCCGCGTGGCCATTTGGGGCGCGGTGGCCGGGATTGTCTGCGCCGTCGTCGGCGCGCTGCTGGGGATCTCGCAGGTGGTCGCGGTTGGTGCGTTCGTCTACGTCGGCGCGTGGCTGTGGCTCTTCCAGGGCTTCGTGGTCAACGTGATCGACGTCCTGCGCGACCCGCGCGACCGCATCACCTACCCGGGCCTGTCCGTCTTCGTAGCGATGTTTTGGCTGATCGGCACGATGCTCTGGTACGCCGTGGGCCTGGTACGGACCGTCCCGGAGATCCCCACGCTGGCGCTCCTGCTCGGATTCGTGGCGCCACTGCTGATCGGCACGATGAGTTACCTGCTGCCCACCACGATGGGCGGCGGGCCGAAGGCGGTGCGCGCCGGGCTGCTGGAGCTGTCCCGGGGCACCTACTTCCGAGTCGTGCTGTACAACCTCGCGCTGGCGGTGTGGCTGCTAACGGAGCAGTCCTGGCTGCGGGTGGTGATGAGCCTGCTCGTGTTCGCCGTACTGGTGGCGTACCTGCCACTGCTGCGCAGGGCGGTGAAGGCGCAGGTGGCGGTGCTGCGGGGGCAGCGTGAGGCCCCGGTGGCGGGCGCCCACGTGGAGCGCCCCGCTGGGCAGTCCGCCCTCGCGCTGGCGCTGGTGGCGGCGATTGTGGCGTCCTTTGGCGGGATTGCCTGAGCCCGATTGCCTAGGGAGTGACCACGAACTGGCCGCGCTGTCCCTTTTCGGCGTCGGTCATCTGGTGGTTCACGAAGGTGTACGTCCCGGGTTCATCGAAGGTCATCTCGACGAACCCGCCCTGGGCGGCGAGGAGCCCGAGCGCCTGCGAGCCGGTGTCAGTGGCGTTTCGGATCTGGTACTGGCCTTCCTTGAACACGGTGTCGAAGATTTCGCCGACCACGTGGAAGCTCAAGGGATTGTCGGGGCCGACGTTGAAGAGCCACACCCGGACGGTATCGCCGACGCGGGCCGGAATCGGCCGCTGCTGGTACTGGTTGGGGTAGCCGTTGAACGCGGTGAGGTCGTAGAGCCCGGCGGCGACTCGCTCGGGGTCGGCGCCGTCCTCGCCGAGGAAGACCTCGTGTGAGAGGAGGACGTATTCGGCGTCGACAGGCGTGAGGTCCGGTGGGTCGATGACGACGGCGCCGAACATGCCGTTGGCGATGTGCAGGCTCATCGGCATGGTGGCGCAGTGGTACATCCAGATCCCGTAGCGGCGGGCTTCGAACTCGTACGTGAGCGATTCGCCCGGAGCGATCTGGGCCATATTTGTATCGGGGTTGACCTCGCCGGCGTGGAAGTCGATGGAGTGCTCCATTGTGCCGTCGTTGACGATGGTGATGCGGAACAGGTCACCGACGCGCCCGCGCAGTACGGGACCTGGCATTTTTCCGTCGAAGGTCCAGACGGGTTGGGTGACGCCGGGCGCGACCTGGCGCTCGCTTTTGGCAACGTGCCAGGTGTGTTCGTGCACTGTTCTTTCGGGAGCATCGGGCGCGGGAGGCAGCGCCGGGTCGCGGTAGACCAGGCCGTCGTCAGGCCCATCCGCGGCGACTACGGGTCTGGGCGCGGCGCTCGGCGAAGTGCTCGGGCTCGCCGACCCGACCACGACGTCGAACACCATTCCCATCGCCTTGTGACCGGCGATCGTGCACCAGCCCTGCGTGGACTCGGTGAAGACGCCGAAGTCGTGGACGACGGTGTCGCCGGGATCGATGCGCCCGGTGTACTCGCTGCCTAGCTTGAGGTCGTGCTGCTGGTCGTCGGAGTTGGTGATGGTGAGGATGAGGCGGGTGCCGGAGGGGACGTCGATACGATTCGGCGTGAAGGCCATGCCTTGGATGTCGACGTCGAGCGTGGTGGCGCCGCTGGTGTCGAGTGGAGCCGAGCTGTCATCGTCGACTGCGGTCGAGCTCAGCGCGCTGAACGCCACCACGAGTCCCACGAAAACGGCGATGATGGCCCACGCCAGGCCGTCGGAGGTCTGCCCTTTTTTATTCACGGTCCCGATCGTAATAAATACGGCCTGGAATAGGGAAAATCGGCAATTTCGGTTTAAGCTGGTAAAGAGCTCTGACCGAAGGAGGACACGTGGATTCGGCGACCCCGCTGACGATAGAGGGGTCTGGCAGTTTGCTGTGCACCAGAACCCGGGTTTTCGGCGGGGAGAAAAGACAAAAAACCTGGTCGTTGATTGTACGGAGTCGAATTTGGTGCGCTTTATCGCGACACGCGGCTTAATCCAAGCTCAACGCCATAGAAAAACCCTCGGGGGAACACAGAGTCGATGTCTGTGACCCAGATCCGAGGGACTACGTTGGTTAGAATAGCAGGCCTGATCAATGCGCCGATGAGGCCCTTAAACTGTATGTATGGAACCACGACTTGGGCCAGGTGTTATGGCGAGAAAGTGCGAAATAGCCTCTTCATTACGTTCTTTCAATAAATACGGCCTGGAATAGGGAAAATCGGCGATTTCGGTTTAAGCTGGTCAGTAGCTCTGACCGAAGGAGGACACGTGAATTCGGCGACCCCGCCTCAACCGACGACGGACCTGATGGACCGCGCCGCCGAGTTGAGCGTGAAGCAGCGAGAGGTGCTCGACCGCCTAGCCATGCACCCGCATGGTGCGCAGGTCAGCGACCTTGCCGAGGAAATGGGGATGCACCCCAACACGATCCGCGGGCACTTGGACGAGTTGCTGGCGAAAGACCTGGTCAACATCACGACGGCCCCGAGCGAGGGACGCGGCCGCCCGAGCAACATTTTCCACACGCGCACCCCGCACCACTCGACCGTGACTCGCGAGTACATCGGCCTGGTCAGGACGATGGCGGAGTGCCTCACGGAGGGCGATGAGGAGAAGGCGCGCGAGATCGGCCGTCAGTGGGCGCGCCAGACTCACAACGGGCGCGAGGTGCAGTCGGATGCCTCCGGGGCGTCTCAGCTCAACGCCCTGATCGCGATTCTGCGGGACCTCGGCTTCGACCCCTCCTACCCAAACCAGTCCGGCAACATTGGCCTCAACGCCTGCCCGTTCACGACGGTGGGCGTCAGCGCGCCAAGTTCGGTCATCTGTGCCCTGCACGCCGGCTACCTGGATGAACTCAGCGGCGGCATCGTGTGCAAGCTCGTTCCGTACAGCCGCCCATCGCAGTGTGAGGTCCAGCTATGACTATCGACGACGACGCCGTCCCCCTGCCCACCGCGGAACTGATGCGCCGCGCCGCCGAGTTGAGCCCGAAGCAGCGTGAGGTCTTGGACGCGCTTGATTCCTTCCCAGAAGGAGCCTTGCTCAGCGAGTTGAGCAAGGAGCTGGGCATCCACGTCAATACCGTGCGTGGCCACGTCGATGAGCTGGCGGAGCGCGGTTTGGTGGGCTGGCGTGTGGCCAGCCGCACCACCCGTGGTCGCCCCTCGCACGTGTACCACGCGCGCACCCCGCAGCGTCACGCTGTGATGCACGAGTACGTCGCGCTCGTCGAGTCGCTGATTGAGTCGCTCGCCGGCTTCGACCTGGACGCAGCCCGCGATTTCGGGCGCGCGTGGGCGCGGCGCAACGCGGACCGTTTCGGGGAGCCGCCCGAGGACTTCGAGGAGCTCGCCGCCGCGGTGCTGCGCTCTCTGCGCGAGATGGGCTTCGACCCCCTCGTCCGCGAGGCGGACGGCGACGCTTCCGTGGAAGTTGGCCTGCAGGCCTGCCCGTTCGTCGCCGCCGACGGCACCCCGCCCGCAGCCACGATTTGCGCACTGCACCAGGGGTTTATCGACGCCACCATCGGCCCCCACCACCTCGACTTCATGCCGTTCGACGCGTCGGGGCAGTGCGGGGCCCGGCTGGTTAACCGATCAGCCAGTCGTTCGGACTAAACAGCTCGAAGTACACGTTCGCCGGGTCGAGCTGTGCCAGGTCGTCGCGGATGGACTGCAGGAAACCCTCGCCGCCGCACAGGTACACGTCCGCGCCGGAAACATCCAGGTCAGCGACGTTGAGGCGCTGGCCTTCGGCACGGAAGTAGGGGTGCAGGGAGGCGTCGTCAAGCTTGTCGACGAGCATCCGCATCTCATCCGCCTGCGCCCACGACTGCTGTGACTCGTCGGCGTGCGCGACCGTGACCTTGCGTGGCGAGCCCTCCGCCGCGAGATGCCCCAAGATGCCGGTCATCGGCGTGGATCCGATGCCGGAGGAGATGAGCACCACCGGGTTTGTGCCGGGCTGCAATACCAGGTCGCCGGCGGCGAGCGTGGCGTCGACGGTGTCGCCGACGTTGACGTGGTCGCGCAGGAACGTGGACACTTCGCCCTCGGTCTCCACGGCGATGCGGTAGTGGGAGGCGTCGCCTTCGATGATGGAGTACTGGCGCAGCTGGCGCGCGCCGTCCGGCAGCTTCACGCCGACCGACGTGTACTGGCCTGGGCGCGGCGCCGTGAGGTCTCCCTCCAGGGTGTAGGCGTAGACGGTGTCGCTGAGCTGGGTTTTCTCCGTGACGGTGGCGGTGCGGAACACGTCGCCGGCTTCCACGCCGTCCGATTCGTAGAGCTTGCCTTCGTGCTTGATCAGGACGTCGGCCATCAGCCAGTACACCTTGTCCCAGGCCTCGGCGACTTCTGGGGTGACGGCGTCACCAAGCACCTCGACGATGGCGGCCATCAGGTTGTCGTGCACGATCTGGTACTGGTCTGCCGTGATGCCCAGCGAGACGTGCTTGTGCGCGATGCGGTCCAGCAGCTGCGTGGCGAACGTCGCTACCGACGCCGCCAGTGCCTTCTGCTGCGCGCCCTGCTTCTGGTTGCCACGGTTGAACGTGTCCGAGATGAGCTCGGGGTGGGCGGTGAACATCTTGTTGTAGAAGGTCTTCGTGATCGTCTGAATGTTCGCGCCTACCGGCGGGAGCGTCGCCTTGATGATCTCGGCGTGCTCGTCGCTCAGGTATGCCTGTTTCGGATTCGGTTTCTCGTCAATGAACATAAACACGAATATACTCGTGTTTATTAATCCTCAAGATTTTGGTCCAATCGCTCTTCGTCGCTGCGGCGCCGCGAGCGCTGCCAGCGTGGGGCGAAGATCGCAGCAGCGCCACCGCCGACGATCACGCCGATGACCATGCCGATACTGCCGCTCGGGTCACTGTCGAAGTCGTTAAAAGCGATTCCGGCTAAGGCGATCGCGAGGAAGATCCAGATGGGCAGGGTGGACAGCGTGAAAATCTTGGGCGGGCGGGGCCGCGGGGCGTAGTTCTGCATCCACAGCGCGCCGGCGGTTTGTGCGAGCGTGCCGGGCAACAGCGCGAGCAGTGAGTAGATGGCCACACCACTTGGCAGGACCCAGGCGAGGATCGCCATGATGAACGTGGTGGTGTACAACAGCGTCTCCGAGGTCACGGTGCTGGACTGGTGGAGGATCTGCTGCTGGTATTCGTCGTCGGTGCCCTGGTTTGCCAGGGCGATCTTCTTATCGCCGTACTGCTTCAACATGGGGTTATCCTTCCTGTTCGTCGCCGAAGAGGGCTTCAACGGTTTTGCCGAGGGTGTGTGCGATGTCGAGTGCGAGGTGGACGGAGGGGGAGTAGTTACCTTTTTCGATGTTGGCGATGGTCTGGCGGGAGACTCCCACCTGGGTGGCGAGTTCGGCTTGGGAGAGTTCCTGCCACCGTCGCCACTTGCGGACCATGTTTTCGTGTGTGTCTGGCATCAGCGCTCCTTTCTGCTTTGTAAGCGCCTACGACAAACAATAAAGAAAACGCGCCACTATGTCAAGGAAACTAGACAAAGAGGAAAGAGTGGGCGTCGATAGGCGCAAAGCTCTGCACTGTCGTGCATGCCTACGCCAGTGCCTGCGTACCTCGATAAGATCCTTGACCTCGTCCGCCATACCACCCAACATCCCACATGTGGGATGTTATGTGGGATGTTATGTTGCGCGGTAGCGCTGGCGGGGGCTCTTATGCGGCTCTGTTCGCTCCGCCTCTCCGGCGTCTACCAGGCGATTGAGTGCGTTTTGGACCGCTGTTCGGCTCAGCTGCGTCTCCGTTACGAGCTCGGTCGTGGACCAGGACTCCTTCGTGGCAAGGAGATCTTTCACTTGGTCGATGGCCGTCCCGTGCCGCTCTGCTGCGATGATTCTGCGTTTGTGAAAGGTGATCGTGAAGTGCGTGAGCGAGTTTGCATACGTCGGTGGGGGCATGAGCGCTTTGGCAAGCGCTTGTTCGATCACGGCGATTCCAGAGCCACGGTTTTCCGCGACGGGCCCGCCGTCGTCGAAGCGCAGTTCCTCCAGGAACGTAGAAAGCCGCTGGTTGCGTGAGTTGCTGACCCCGGCGTCGCCAAGGTTTTCCGTGGTGACTCCGCCGTAGAGGCCCCCAGGATTCGTGATCTCCAGACGGTCGGCAAACATCATGATTTGTACCTGGCCCCCACGCGCGGCAGGGGAGTAATCGCGGTGCATGACGGCATTGACCAGCGCCTCGCGTACTGCCTCCACCGGGTAGTCCGGCATGTCTTTCCTGTACACATCGCCGATGACGCTCGCGGTGCGCATGTTCTTCTTCACAAGTTCGACGCCCGCTTCGACCATTTCGGGAATCGTGCCGGTGAGCGTCGCGTTGTCCAGGAACCGAATTCCTTCCGCGACCTCCCCGATCTCAGTGCCTGGCAAGAGAGTAAACGTAATGGTCAGACGCGGGAAGAACTGCTGCGGGTACTCACCCATAGTGAGAAGTGCAGCGAGTGTGGGGTGTTCGCCATCGAGGATGCGTAGGCGCTGCATTGCTGTTACATCACCCTGCTTGAAGGTGCGCGGCCGCAGTGATTTCTGATGGGAGAGGTAGGGGGTGAGCAGGTCGGTATCCAGGTCGTCCGGGGAGGCGTCTGTCACTGGCTCCTCATCCCACGTGGGTTGGGTGCGTTCCTCGAGCAGGCGGTCAATTTCGTAGGGCTCGAGGCGCCGCTCGCCTTCCCCGGTACGAGTAAAGCTGCCCTTGTACATCCCTCGTTCCTTGACGTAGCAGGGCTGCTCGCGCGGGGGAAGGGTGGGCACCTCGACGACTACAATCACGGCCCCTTCGAACGGAACTGGCGTCACAAGCGGCCGAAGCACTGGTGAGAGCTGGTCACAGCGCGACGCGACCGCATCCTGGGCGCGCTGCGCATCGAACCTATCGAGCGGGGCGAAGGATGCGTCCTCGCTCAATCCGATCAAAATGACTCCGCCCTGCGTATTCGCAAACGCCGAGAGCGTCTCCAGAATGCTCTTCCCGACGTTCGATTTCACCTCAACTCGCGGTGTCTCACCGACCAACCGCAGATCTGCGACGATCTTCGATAACTCTTCTGCCTGCATAAACTCAACATACCACCCAACATCCCACATGTGGGATGTTATGTGGGATGTTATGTGGGAAGTAAGCTGGCGGCATGCCAACTCCAGTGCCCGCGTACCTCGATAAGATCCTCGACCTCGTCCGCGACGACGACGCCGGCGAGCCCGCCGACTACATCGAGTCGCTGCGCACCGCCGACCCGGACAAGCTCGGCCTCGCCGTGTGCACCACGTCCGGCCACCTGTACTCCGTCGGTGACGACAGCTACGAGTTCTCCATCCAGTCGATCTCGAAGCCGTTCGTCTACGCCCTCGCGCTCGAGGAGCTCGGCGCGCAGGAGGTGCACAAGGTCGTGGGGGTTGAGCCCTCGGGGGAGGCCTTCAACGCCATCTCACTTGACGACGCCACTAACCGGCCCTCAAACCCCATGATCAATGCGGGCGCCATCGCCGTGAACCAGCTCATCAACGGGCCGGATTCGAGTGTCGAAGACCGCGTCGAGAAGATTCGGTCGTTCTTTTCCCGCCTTGCGGGCCGCGAGCTGCGCATCGACCAAAACATCCTTGACGACGAACTGGCCACCGCGCACCGCAACCTGTCCATCGCGCACCTGCTTCGGGAGTTCGGCATGGTCCAGGACCAGGCCCACGACGCCGTGAATTCCTACACGCAGCAGTGCTCCATACTGGTCACCGTCCGAGACCTCGCCGTGATGGCCGCAACCTTGGCGAACGGCGGCGTCCAGCCGATCACCGGCGAACGCATCATGTCCGCGAAAGCCAGCCGAGTCACCCAGGCCGTAATGACATCCGCCGGCATGTACGACGGCTCCGGCCGCTGGATGGTCAACGTGGGTATCCCCGCCAAGTCGGGCGTGGCCGGTGGCCTCATCGGGACGATGCCGGGGCAGCTCGGTATCGCCTCGCTGAGCCCGCGCCTGGACAAGCAGGGCAACTCGGTACGCGGCGTGAAGATCTTCCGCGAGCTTTCCGAATCCCTCGGCCTCAACCTGATGAGCGCCGACTACTACGCGGCGCCGGGGATCCGGACGGTGGATCGTCGAGAAGCGAAGACCGTCGTGCAACTCCAGGGCATGATCAACTTCACCGCTGCCGAGAAAATCCTCCACGACCTCGGCGAATACCGCCTCGCCGGCAACCGCCTGGTGCTCGACGTCTCCCACGTGACCTCCTTCAACAAGGCCGGGCGCCTGCTGATTAAAGAAGGCATCAAGCAGATCCGCGACCAAGGTTTCGACGTCTCCATCTACGACCCCGACGGCGCCATGCCCGACTACGAGTTCTCCGACGGCACCAAATTCCGCGCCGTCAAAGACTTCTCCACCTCCTTCGAGGTCCCGGCGAGCCGCACCGAAGTCTTCCGCGCCATCACCAGGCCACAGGAGTGGTGGGACGAAACCATCGAGGGCTCCGCCGACACCGCCGGCGGCGAGTTCCACTTCCAAAACGACGACCAATTCGCCGAGCTCTACGTCTCCGAAGCCGAGCAGGGCGACCGCCTCGTCTGGCGCGTCGAGCCCACCGGCAACCTGCTCGAGGACCCCGAGTGGGACGACACCGACATCATCTTCGAACTTGAAGACGCCCCCGACGGCGACACCCGCGTCAAATTCACCCACCGCGGCATGCACTCGCACGAGGAAGGCTACGAGGAGGCCGCCGCCGACTGGAAGGCGCGTCTCCGCGACAAATTGCAGCCGCTGATCAAGCGCGAAAGCAAATCGGAGTAGACTGCGCACCAAATTCCCTCACGCGCTTCCCGTGAACAGGGCTTTTGCAAACCCGCCCCGAGAAAGTCAAGGAATCTGGTGCGCGCACCCACTCTCACATGTTCCGAAAGACGGAATTGGAGATGCGTCAACTTACTCCTGTGATTAGAACTAGAAACACCTGCGAAAGTGAGGTGACTCACTGCGCTGGATCTATTGTCGAAAGTCAAGGAGCGAACACCATGGGAGAGTCGAATGCAGACGTTGATGTGCTGGTCATCGGTACGGGACCGGTTGGCCTAGCGCTGGCGAACCTGCTTGGCATCCGTGGTGTTTCGGTCGCGGTCATGGAGAAGCGTGACCAGCTGATTGACTACCCGCGCGGGGTGGGTCTCGACGACGAGTCCATGCGCACCATCCAGGCGATGGGCCTGGCGGAGGAGTTCGAGCCGTACACGATTCTGCACCACATCATGCGCTTGGTCGATGGTGCCGGCAACGTCATCCTGACGAACAACCCGCAGGGTGAGCCGTATGGTTGGCCTCGTAAGTTTGGGTTCCTGCAGCCGCTGGCGGATAAGGCCTCCTTCGATGGGTTGGCGAGGTTCCCGCACGTCACCACCACGTTTGGCCGCGAGCTGGTCAAGATTGAGGAGGTCGACGGTGGCGTCCGCGCGACCTTTGAGGTCGTGCGTGGTGAAGAGGGGGAGGAGCGCACGGGCGAGCAGGAGCAGATCACCGCGAGGTACCTCGTTGGTTGTGAAGGCGGCCGTTCGTTTACGCGCAAGTGGATGGGGACGGAGTTTGAGGGGAAGTCGCCGTCGACAAGGTGGGTGGTTGTTGACGTCAATAATGATCCGCTGGGCGCCCCGAATGTGTACCTCGGTGCTGACCCGAACCGCCCGTACGTGTCCATTGGCCTGCCGCGCGGGGTGCGTCGTTGGGAGTTCATGCTGTTTGATGACGAGCCGACCGAGAAAGTCGACGAGGATGCCTTCATCGAGGAGCTGCTGTCGGAGCACATCCCGGAGGGCACGAAGCTGGACGTGATCCGCCGCCGCGTGTTCACGCACCACGGCCGGATGGCGCGGACGTTCCGGAAGGGCAACGTGCTCATCGCCGGTGACGCGGCGCACTTGATGCCGGTGTGGATGGGCCAGGGGTACAACTCGGGTATCCGCGATGTGACGAACCTGTCGTGGAAGCTCGCTGGCGTGCTGCAGGGCAACTTCAGCCCGGAGCTGCTGGATACCTACGATGTCGAGCGCCGCGACCACGCCAAGGCCATGATCGATTTGTCGATGACGTTCGGCACGGTGATTAAGCCGACGGATAAGAAGGTGGCGTTCGTGCGCGACACGGCGGCGAAGCTGATGAACCTTTCGCCGCGTGTCAAGGAGTACTTCGCGGACATGAAGTTCAAGCCGGTGCCTCGCTACGGCCGTGGCGCGGTGGTGGATCAGGCGACGTTGAAGCCTGGCGTTGCAGATCGTTCGAATGATCCGTCGCATCGCCCGCGCATCGTCACGTCGCGCGTTGCGGTGAACAAGTTGTCGCCGGTGGGCTTGCAGATCATCCAGCCGAAGGTCGAGTACAACGGCGCTGAGGTGCTTCTCGACGACGCCCTGGGCCTCAACCACGCCGTGGTGACCTGGGGCGTGGACCCGGCCCGCCTGTTCACGCCGGAGCAGCTCGCTGAGATGGCAAAGGCGAACGTCAAACTGGTGTGTGCGGTCAGCCCGACGCAGGTCGAGTGGGCGAAGGAGTACGTGTCGGCGGACACCGAGGTTGTCTCGGATATCACGGGTGCGCTGAAGGGCTTCTTTGATACCCGCGCGGTTGGTACGGTGCTTGTCCGCCCGGACAGGTTCGTTGCGGTGGCAACGCTCAACGCCCAGGCAGGCCAGGCGTGGGAGGCGTACAAGCAGGCTGCAAGCATGCGCGTGCAGTAATTACATACTGACTACTTCAGGGGCACTCAGACAGGAATGTTTGGGTGTCCCTGGTGTTTAACAAGTCTTTATCAAGGAGGTATCGCAAGTGAGCGACTCGAAACACTCGGCGCGGCCGAGAGACTACGCATATTCAGTGTTCGCCATTGTGGTGATGATGGCCGGTACCGCCCTTGTGACGACGAGCCAGCTCGGCACGCCGCCGGTCTCGTCGCCGGTGTATGCGATGACGCTGATCGGCGGGTTGAGCTTTGGCGGGTGGACGTTTGCGCTGAACCTGTTCCTCATTGCGGCGCAGTGGGTGATGCTGCGCCAGGACTTCCCGGGCCGGTACTGGCTGCAGCTGCCCGCGCTGCTTGTCGGCAGCGTGAGTTTGGACGGGTGGATGTATGTGTGCCGCCCTTTGGCGTCGACGAATTACGCGGCGCAGGTTGCACTCGTCGCGGTCGGGTTGGTGGTGCTCGGCTTTGGCGTGGCGATTCTGGCTACTGCCAACGCCGTCTTCCTGCCGGGCGAGGGCTTCGTCGCTACCGTTGCGACGCTGCGTCGAAAACCGTTCTACAAGGTCAAGCTAGTCTTCGACATCGTGTGTGTGTTGCTGGCGTTGGTGCTTTCCGTCGTGTGGGTCGGCCATTTTGAAGCTGCCCGTGAGGCGACGATCGTCTCGGCGCTGACTCTCGGGTTTATCGTGGGGGCGTTCACCCCGGTTGCCCGGCGGCTGGTGAAGCCGGTCGACTAAGGCAATAAGAAAATACCCCAGAGTAGCTCCGGGGTATTTTTTCGTGCTGTGTGAGCCCTTGACCTAGCCCTTGAACATATTCGTCTTGGTGAAGCGCTCCGCGTGGCCCATGCTCTGAGCGGTTTCCTTGGAGAAGTAAATCGCCAGCGAGGAAATCACGAAGAGGACCGAGATGATGATGGCCAGCGGGGTCAGGCCGGTCTCCGGGGAGACGAAGCGGGTCGCGACCAGCGGTGCGGTACCAGCGCCGAGGATGGACGCCGCCTGGTAGGTGATACCGGAGCCGGTGTAGCGCAGCTCGGGGACGAACTTCTCGGAGATGAATGCGCCGATCGGGCCGTACTGTGCGGGCTGGACCACGCATACGAGCAGGACCATGCCGATCCAGATCTTGGTTGGGTCACCGGAGTCGATCATGTTGAAAACGATCCAGATGCCGATGATGGAGACCAAACCACCGGCCAGCATGACGCGGCGTCGTCCGAGGCGGTCAGACAGGGCGGCGAGGCCCGGCATGACGAAGATCGCGATGGCGGAACCAACGGTAACCATCATCAGCGCAGTCGAGCGGCCGACTGGCGTTTCAGTTTCAGCGGTCGCGTTCACGATGTACGGCACCATAAACGAGCCCTGCAGACCTTGCACGAACAGTGCGGCGGTGCCGGCGAGCGCACCGAGGACCAGCTCGCGCGGAGCCTCCTTCAGCATGCGGACCAGCGGCACACCGGTATGCACCTTGCCGGCGCGCCGGGCGGCTTCGAACTCTGGGGACTCTTTTACGTTTGCGCGCATGAACAGGCCGACGATGACGATGGCTGCGGAGAACAGGAACGGAACGCGCCAGCCCCAGTCGGTGATGAAGTACTGCTCGGGGTTGGCGAAGTTGTCGCCGGAAGCCTTCGCGAAGATTGCGAGGATCAGCGTCGACAAGATGGCACCTGCTGGGCCGCCTGCGATGGCGACGGAGGCGCCGAAGCCCTTGTTCTTGGCGGTGGAGTTCTCCATGGCCATCAGGGTGGCACCGGCCCATTCGCCGCCGATCGCCATGCCCTGGATGATGCGCAGGATGACCAGCAGAATCGGAGCGGCCGGCCCAATCATCTGCGAGGACGGCATCAAACCGATGGAGATGGAGACAAGCCCCATCGTCATGAGCGTGATGACCAGGACGTTTTTACGGCCGTACTTGTCGCCGAAGTGGCCGAACGCCATCGAACCAATCGGGCGGGAGAGGTAGCCGGTGAGCAGGATGACGAAGGAGAGCATCGTGCCCAGCTTCGGGTCGATGTTCGCGAAGAAGAGCTGCGGGAACACCAGGCCAGCTGCGGCTGCGTAGAGCAGGAAGTCGTAGTACTCCACGGTGGAGCCGAGGAAGGACGAACCAAGGGCGAGGCGTCGCTCTTTCGGCGTGCGCTCATGCTTCGCGAGGTCTACCGGTGGGGCATGGGTGATGTTAGTCATGTGGGTCTCCTGAAAGGGATGGGGTGGTCAGCTAGCGCGCGGACCACGCAACGGAGTGGGAATAGTTTTCGGTTGCCTCAGGGAGAAGGCGTCCGTAGTGGTATTCGAAGGACTGCTGGCGGTAAAACTCGCGGGTAAGTTCTCCGCGCTGCGGCGTGGCGGCCTCGCGTCCGGAGTTGCCGCGGTACTCGCCCGTGGCCATGCGCCCGAACCAGTGATGGTCGTAGATCGTCTGGTCCGCCCACACCTCAAGCAGCATGAGGTGATTGGGCAGCTCCAGGTTCTCCATCCATGCGTAGTAGAGACAGCCCGGCTCGCGGCGGGTCTCGGTGATTTCCTGGGCGGTCAGCGCGCGCATCTCAGGGTTTTCGACGAAAGCGTTCTGGATGACAATGCTGACTGGCCCGCGCGCTGGCCACATGATGCGGGCGTCGTAGCCTGCTTCTGGGGCCCACACGCCGTCGGCGAGGACGTACTTGGACTGCTCGTAGATCTCCGTCGTGCCGTCCTGCACGAATGTGTGCAGGTGCGGCAGCTCCGGCAGCTTTTCGACGATCTCTGCGTAGTCGGACACGCTCTCCGCGAGGATCGCGACGGCGCAGTCCTCGTCCTCGACCGCCAGGGTTTGATAGGCCTCGGCTTGCTTGATGCCGTCGCGCTGGCGGAGGGATGCGACGTCGTGAAGAAGCTTTTCTGGAGCATCGGTAGCTCCGCGGTGAACGATGCGGATCATACGAGCTCCTCGAAGTCGACGATCCAGTCCGGCGCGGCGAACTCCGGCTTCGGTGGCTCGCGGCGCGCGACGATCTCGATGAGGTAGCCGCCGAGCGCGTCGAAGGTGTCGAAGTAGCCGAACTCGGCGGCGCCGCCGCGCAGGTTAGAGCCCATGCACAGTGGGTGGCCAGCCTCGGTCATGGAGGCGACGACCTCGTCCCACTCGGAGTCCTCCGTGGTCATCCACGCGAAGTAGTGGTGGATGCCCGGGCCGCGCTCATCGAAGAATTCGCGGTTGTAGTGGCAGTCGCCGTGGTTGACGGAGATGATCTCGAAGCCGAAGTCGCCGGCGGTGCCCTGGGCGGTGAAGTAGCCGGTGTCGCCGTCCTTGCCGCGGTAGTACGGCTTGTCCAGGCGGCCGAAGCCGGTCTCCCACGTCTTCATCTCGTAGCGCTGGATGCCGAAGACGTCGCGGTAGTGCGGCAGCGCCGCCATGACGTCGTGCACGAGGACACCGAAGTGGTACATGCCCTGCACCGGCTGGGGCGGGCGGGTGTCGGTGCTCACCTGGGCTGGGTCGGCCGCGGTTGCGGGGAGCATCTCGACGAGGAAGCCGCCCAGGTTCTCACGCGTGTCGTAGAAGGTGCGCGTGGCGCCGTCGACAGTTGCTGTGTAGGCGATGTCGTAGCCGAGCGCCTTGAAGTGCTCCGCGACCGCCTCGTCGTTGGCCGCGGTGGAGCGGACCTGCAGGAACGCGATGCCTTCGCGCTTGGTGCGTAGGAACTCGTTGAAGGGGCTCTCGCCGCCGGTTGGTTCGATGATCTCGAAGGTGAGGCTCGACGCCGGGCGCCCGCCTGGGCCTTTCTCGCCGTTCACGGCCGGGGTGGTGCCGACGGCGCTCCGCCAGGTTCCCGGGGTCGTCGCCAAGCGTCGGCCGTGCGCTACCGCGTCGGTCGGTGCGTGCTCGGCGGTGTCCCAGTCGGTGATGCCGTAGATGCGGGAGTACTCCTTGATCTTGGCGTCGAGATCGTAGACAACGACGCCGATGCGCAGGAGGTTCGTGGTTTCAATCTGTGTACTCAAGAGCGTTTCCTTTCTTTAGTAGAACAGAGACAAGTTCTTGACGAGGATGGTTGCCATATCGAAGCGGATCTCGCGCTCCAGCACCAGGAAGCCGTAGCGCGACTCCGGTGCCCGTACGATGACGTCGCGACGCTCACCTGCGATGGTGTCCTCGTAGCGCTCCCCGCGGGAACGGTAGATGAGGAAGTTCGAGCGGACGGCGAAGGCGCCGTCGCTACGCTCGTCAATGCGCAGGTTGGTCAGCATGTGGCGCGAACGTGACGGCGGCTCCTCGGCCCACGCCATGTTGGTGTTCAGGCGCACCACGCGCTGGCGCAGGAACTCCTTGGTCTCCTCGAAGTAGACCGACGTCCCCTTTGGGTAGAACTCTTCCTTACGCTCACGGGCGACGCGATTTTCGCGGACCGGCGCCCAGTAGTCGACGTCGTCGTGCATGCAGTCGAGCCAGTCTTCCCACTGCATGTTGTCCATCATTTCGGCTTCGTCGTACAGGAAGCGCGCGATGAGGCGCTCATCTTCCGCACCGGCAGGGGCCTGGGTCACTGCCTCTGACGCTTGCGTGTTGTTGCTCGCCATGGGTTTCTCCTTCAAAGGTCGTGTAAAAGCTAGGGACTAATCGACGTTGCCTTCGTAAGCACCGTCAGAGGCTGCAGCTGCCGCTGCTGCTTCCGGATCCATCACCTTGGTGAAGTCTCGCTGGTCAACCTCCGGAACGCCCCCTCGTTCGGCCTTGAGCTGTTCCCAAGATTTGTCTTCCATCAGGTCGCGGTAGAAGCCGTACATGTTCAGCGCGGCGTTGTCCGAGTAGACATGTGCCGTGGATGCGCCTGGGTAGCCGTCATCGTCGTAGCTGACGGGGACGCGGCGCATGTTGTAGGTAAAGCCGGTCTCGCGGGACTTCGCGCCGCGGAGGATGTGCTGCATCTCCTCCCAGTTCTCGGCGTCGTCCTGCTCGAACATGCCGCCAGGGGAGAAGGTGCGCATGACGTCGACACGGATGGCTTCCTTGACCTCTTCCGGCGCGTCCTTTGGCACGAACGCCCAGGACCAGATCTCCATCTCGTTCGGGCCACGCGGGTGGGTGACGCGGAAGGTGTAGTTGCCCAGCAGCATGAAGTTGGGGAAGACGTTCATGTGGCCGCGGACCTCGCGGAACTCACCGAGGCGCTCCACGATGGAGTCACGGATGGTGTTCTCCCACTCGATCAGCGCAGGGCCAGTGTTGGGGATCTCCGCGTCACGCTTGCCGAAGAACGCACCGCCGTGACCGTACGGGCTGAGGAACTGGCGGCCCTCCGGGACCTTCTTGCGGCCGGTCTTGCGGTCGAAGGTGTCCGAACCGGAGCTGAGCGCCTCCACCGCGGAGACGTGGGAGATCTCCGAGTGCTGCATGTCGGACGTCGGCTGCTCAACGTTGAACTTCCAGTTCGCTGGCAGGACCCACTTGTGTACAGCGATGGCTTCCATGCCGCCCTCGTAGCGGTCCATGTAGCCATCCAGGTAGTACTTCGCGTTGCCCAGGTACTCCTCCAGCGGCGGGATCGTCTCATCCCAGGAGCCGAAGATGAAGCCCTTGTAGTTCTCGATGCGCGGCACCTTGATCGCCGACAACTTCGACTTATCGATGCCCTCCGGGTACGCATTGTTCTCATGCGGGATGTTGGTCAAGTTGCCCTCAAGGTCGTAAGACCAGCCGTGGAAGGAACACATGAAGGACTTCGCCTGACCGCGGTCAGCGCGGCAGATACGCATACCGCGGTGGCGACACTGGTTCAGGAACGCCTTGACCTCGCCGGACTTCTGGCGCACAACAATGACCGGGTCCTCACCAATGTAGGTCTGGATGTAGGACCCGCGCTTCGGCAGCATCGACTCGTGCGCAAGGAACACCCAAGTGCGCTGCCAGACGGTCTCCAACTCCTGGCGGTAGATGTCCTCGTCGGCGAAAATCTTGCCGGAAACGTATCCTCCGACCGGATCAATGAGTTCTGCGATCTTACTCATAGCCACTTCCCCTCTGTGATCTGTGTCATCTGTGGGAGTGACTTTAAACGGAAGAATAATTGGCTAAAACCCACGTTCCAGTCAATGGAACAGCCCCGGCGGGCATAAAAGGAGGGGCCTCGGGGCTCAAAGTTCAGCCTAGGATAGTCTTCCCGACTCTTCCCGGGGGCCAGTGCCAAAAGACGCAAGCCTAAACATCCAGCACTTTTATTACCAGCTAGTATGAATAGCTAGCCCAAAAGAGGTTGCGTCCATTGGCACTCAGACCTTACTCTACGCACACCAAATTCCCTCACGTGCTTCCCGCGACCAGGGCTTTTCCAAATCCGCCCCGCGAAAAACAAGGAATCTGGTGCGCGCGCTACATCCTCGGCAGCCGCACGCCCGGAATCAGGTCCGCGTACGCCGCACCGCCGAACCCAAGCGCCAGCAGCAGCGGCAGGATCAGCCACAGCCAACTACTTGCCGACGACCCCTCCGCCCCACTCGCAGCCCCTTCCGTCTGCTGCGTTGGTTTGGCCTGCTGCGTAGTTTCCGGCGCCTGGCTAGTTGTCCGCGGCGCGGAACTTCCCGGCCTCGTCGCAGGTGTTGAGGTTGCCGCGGACACCTCGGTGGTTGGCTTTGCGGCTTCGGTTGTCCGCGGGGCGGAATCCTCAGCGGTCGGTTCTGTCTCCTCGGTTGTCCGCGCGGCGGACACCTCCGAGGTTGGGGTGGACGTTGTCGCTGGTGTTGAGGTTGCCGCGGACACCTTGGTGGTTGGCTTTGCGGCTTCGGTTGTCCGCGCGGCGGACACCTCCGACGAAGTTGTAGGGGCCACGGCTATCGTGGACAGCTTTGCCGAAGTGGTTGTCCGCGCGGCGAAATCCTCGGTAGCCGGTTCTGTCGTTTCGGTTGTCCGCGCGGCGGAACTTTCAGCAGTGGGTTCTGGCCTCTCCGTTGTCCGCGCGGCGGACACTTCCGATGAGGTCGGGGCAGCCGTTGTCGCTGGTGCCGAAGCTGCCGCGGACACCTCGGTGGTTGGCTTTGCGGCTTCGGTTGTCCGCGCGGCGGACACCTCCGACGAAGTTGTAGGGGCCACGGCTACCGTGGACAGCTTTGCCGAAGTGGTTGTCCGCGCGGCGAAATCCTCGGTAGCCGGTTCTGTCGTTTCGGTTGTCCGCGCGGCGGACACTTCCGAAGTTGGAACAGACGTTGTCGCTGGTGTTGAGGTTGCCGCGGACACTTCAATCGTTGGCTCTGCGGCTTCAGTTGTCCGCGCGGCGGACACCTCGGACGAGGTTGCAGGGGCCACGGCTACCGTGGACAGCTTTGCCGAAGTAGTTGTCCGCGCGGCGGACTGCTCACTCGAAGGAATTTCGGTCGGGGTTGTCCGCGCGGCGGAACTGTCAGCAGTGGGTGCTGTCTCCTCGGTTGTCCGCGCGGCGGAATCCTCAGCGCTCGGTTCAGTCGTTTGCGTTGTTCGCGCGGCGGACACCTCCGAGGTTGGGGCAGCCGTTGTTGCTGGTGCTGTGGTTGCCGCGGACACCTCGGTCACGGTCGTTGGTGAGACCTCAGCCTCGGGTGCTTCAGCCTCGGATGCCTCATCCTGGGGCGACTCGGACGGCTTGGTTGTCTCGGCTTCAGGCTTGTTGATGTACTGCTGCAGCAGCTTCTGCAGATCGAGCATGTCCTGCTCGAGTTTCTTTGCCTCGTCGAGGTTGTGGGTGAGCTCGTCGATATCGATTTGATCTTCGGGTTCGGCGGAAGTGTCTGCAGGTTCAACGCTTTCGGAAGCTTCGGGTGTCCGCGGGGCGGACTCTTCCGGAGCTGAAGTAGACGTTGTCGCTGGTGTTGAGGTTGCCGCGGACTCCTCCGAAGAAGTCTCGGGGGATTCGGGCTCAGCATGAGCTTCGGATTCCGACGGTTCCGGAGCTGCTTCAGATTCCGACGGTTCCGGTGTCCGCGGGGCGGACTCCTCGGTCGGCTCGGCAGCCGCAGAAGGCTCTACCGTTGCAGAAGGCTCGGCAGCCTCGGTCTCAGAAGCCTCTGTCTCCGCGGGCGCGTTCTTCAGTTCCTCCAGCGCGGCGGCTTTGTCGGCGATGCGTTTGGTGGCGTCGGCGATTTCGTTGTCCGCGGCGCGGAGGGCTCGTTCGAGTCCCCACTTGTCGGCGTTGTGCCAGAAGCCGGTGAATGGGTTGCGTTCTTGCCATCCGGTGAGTGCGGCGAGGTTGGCTTCGATGTTGGCTTTGCGGTGGGTGGCGGCTTCGAGAGTGCTGTTGGCGAATTCCAGCTGGCGAGAAGCGTCGTCGATGTCGGTGGGGGTGGTGGTGTCGTAGCGGTCGGCGCCGTGGCCCTCATGTGAAGGCGTTTCCGCTTCGACGGTTTCGAAGAGTTCGATGGAGCGCTTGATGTTGTCCAGGCGGGCTTGTTCGAGGTCGAGTTTGGCTTTGCGGGCGTCGCGACGGTTCTTCAGGCCCTCGAGTTCCTTGGTGTTGGAGGGGGCGAGCCAGCTGAACCAGCTGGAGTCGACTTCTTTTTTGCGTTTGGTGTAGGCGGAGTCGGCTTCGTCGAAAAGTGTTTGGCGCTTGGCGACGGCCTCCTGCTGCGCGGTGACGCTTTCGAGGGCTTCGCGCAGGTTGGTGGGCAGGGCGACGGGTTTGGTGTCGGCTTCGGGGGCGTCTTCGTAGGCGGAGGGGTCTTTGCCGTTGAAGTCCTCGAGCTGCTTTTTGGTGACGGCGAGCGTTTTGCGCGCGGCGTCGAGGGAGGTTTTGGTGGTGCGTACGAGGAGTTCGGCGGAGTCGACGAGTAGTTTCTGCTTGTCGTACTCGGCTTGCTTGGCTTTCTTGTTTTCCTCGCCGATGGCGAGGACGACGCCCCAGCGCTTCATTTCCATGAGGGCCTGCGCGCCCTTGAGGGCCAGTTCGGCTTTCCATAGTTGGGATTCGAGTTCGGCGACTTTGGCTTCGCCCTTTTCGACGAGCCCCTGCAACGCCTGCCCGCCGAGGCCGAGGAGGCCTTGCGCTTCGGCGTAGTGGGCGGTGGGGTTGATGGTGGCGGGGACGGTGACGGCGGTGCCGGTGAGGGCGACAACGAGGGCGCCGGAGGTCAACTTGTGCATGTGCAAAGTTTAGGGGATAGACCTCTCGAAGTACTACTTCCGTGTAGTGGCGAGTGCCCCCGTGAGTGCGCCGATGGCGGTGTCGATGATGTCGTCGCGCTCGGTGGCGGGGCAGCCTTCGTCGACCCAGTCGATGCAGATAGCATCGAGGAAGCCGAGCGTCCCGGAGGCGGCGCGTGCGGCGTGTTCGTCGTGGCGTCCTAGCAGGGTGCAGAGCGTTTCGACGGAGGCGTCGCGCATCTCAATGCGCAGGTTGATGGCCTCGGTGGGTTCGGCGCCACCGCGGCGACCGGCGAGCCACACGAATGGGTGCTCGGCGACGTGGTTGAGGTAGCGCTCCAGGGTGCTGTGCAGGGCTTCGGGGGTGTCGGTGTTGGGGTCGAGGTGGTCGTCGAAAAGCGGTTGGGTGTGTGCTTTGAGGAAGGCGGTGTAGAGCCCTGCCTTGGATTCGAAGTAGTGGAAGAGGAGGCCCTGGGAGACGTCGCAGGCGTCGGCGATGTCCTGGGTGGAAACTTCCACGTAAGGTGTGGTGGAGAAGATGTCCGTGGCAGCGGCGAGGATTTCTTCCTGGCGTTGCTCGACGCTGAGCCTCCGTCGTTGTTGAGTCATGGACACCACTCTACAGTACTGAGTTTTGCTCAATAGAAAGTGTGAGGAACTTGTCCACGTCAGACATTATCTGGTGGCACGTCTACCCGCTGGGCGCCACGGGCGCACCGATCCGCGAGGAGCACGACGCAGCCCCGCGCCTGCGGCAGCTCGAGCCGTGGTTGGACTACCTGATCGAACTCGGCTGCAACGGCCTGCTGCTCGGCCCGATTTTCACCTCCGTGTCCCACGGCTACGACACCCTTGACCACTTCCAGATCGACTCGCGCCTGGGCACCAACGAGGACTTCGACCACCTGATGGCTGCCTGCCGTGAGCGCGGCATCCACGTGATGCTCGACGGCGTGTTCAACCACGTCGCGCGCACCCACCCGTTGGTCGCGCAGGGCCTGGCC
Source organism: Corynebacterium sp. NML120713 (assembly GCF_001875735.1). Classification (NCBI taxonomy): domain Bacteria; kingdom Bacillati; phylum Actinomycetota; class Actinomycetes; order Mycobacteriales; family Corynebacteriaceae; genus Corynebacterium; species Corynebacterium sp. NML120713. The sequence goes on along the minus strand of NZ_MLCR01000017.1, from coordinate 51,603 downwards.
GGCGACACGGACTGGGAGGGCCACGGCGAACTGGCCACCCTGCACCACGAGGACCCGCGCGTGGCGGACCTGGTCACCGACGTCATGTGCTACTGGCTCGAGCGCGGCATCACGGGCTGGCGCCTGGACGTGGCGTACTCGGTGCCACCGGAGTTCTGGCGCACCGTCCTGGCGCGCGTGCGCGAGCGTTTCCCGGACGCGCTCTTCCTCGGCGAGGTCATCCACGGCGACTACGCGGAGATCGCCGCCGCGGGCACCCTCGACACCGTCACCCAGTACGAGCTGTGGAAGGCCCTGTGGTCCTCCATCAAGGACGTGAACTTCTGGGAGCTCGATCACGCGCTGGGCCGCCACCGCGATTTGTGCGAGCACATGGTGCCGAACACGTTCGTCGGCAACCACGACGTGGACCGGATCGCCTCGAAGGTGGGGCAGGACGGCGCGCTCGTGGCCACGGCGCTGCTCATGGCGCTGCCCGGCATGCCCAGCATCTACTACGGCGATGAGCAGGGCTTCGAGGGGCTGCGCGGGGAAGGCTTCGCCGCTGACGACCCGGTGCGCCCGCCGCTGCCAGCCAGCCCCGCGGAGCTTTCGAGCTTGGGCCACTGGATCTTCGAGGAGCACAAGAAACTCATCGCTTTTCGACGCAACCACCGCTGGCTCGAAACCGCCACCCTCGAGGTGACCGACAAAACAAATGAGGCGATCACCGTGGCGCTCGAATCCGGTTCGGAGCGCGCGACGGTGACCGCCTGGCTGGATCCCGCGCCGGGCGTGCGCATCACGGCTGGGGGCGAGACCTGCTACGAGTGGTCTGCTGTCTAGCTGCTAGAACGGCAGGGAGGAACCCGCTGCGTGCTTGGCCAGCAGCTCCTGGACGATGGCGGCCAGGTCCGGCAGGCGCAGCGTGACGGCGCCCGCGACTGGGATGTCGAAGGTGGGCACGTTGGCGGGCGCCAGCGTGATCACTGGCGTGCCCTGCGGCGCGGGGGCCGGTGCAGGGGCGGGGGCCGGTGCGGGGGCAGTCTGCTGGGCTGGGCGGGCCGGCTGCTGCGCAGGTTGCTGCTTGTTTGCAGGCGCGCCGGTGGTGCCGCGCAGGCCACAGCGGTTAGCGGCTTCCTCCACGCGGCCGAGCGCGGCCTGGATCTGTGGGCCGCGGCGGTCGAAGGCCGCGATGGTCTGGGCTTGGCGCTTCTTGGTGTTGAAGTCGGCGTCGTTGGTCCAGTAGCGGGATGCCTGGTCGCAGGAGATCTGGCCTGCGGGCAGTTTGGCCAGGGCGTCGTCGATGGCGTCTGCGCCAGCTACGCCGGTTGAGAGCGTGGCGGCCATGAGTGCGGTGAGTGTGGCTGTGCGAATTTTCATGCCCGCCAGTATGTCACACCAGCCCCATCTGTCACACCCGTTTAGGCGCCGAGGAAGCGTCGGATCAGGCTGCGGTAGGCGTCCACGGTGAGGTGCACGTCCTCGATATCCGCGTATTCGTCGTGGCCATGCAGCAGGTCGAGCACCTGGCCCAGGTGGCGCTCACGGGCGTGCAGCGCAAACCCGTAGCCCACCCCGCCCTTGCGGCGCGCGAAGCGCAGGTCCGAGCCGCCGGCGGCGATGGTCGGGACCACCACCGCGTCGGGGAAGAACTCGGCGTAGGTGTCACAAATGGCCTCGTACAGCGGCGAGTCGGTGGGGGAGATGGTGGCGTCCTCGGTGATGAGGTGCTGGATCTCCACCTCGTCGGCCAGGTCGCCGAGGGCTTCGCGCAGCTGCTCGTCGATCCACTCCTGGCTCTGGCCAGGCAGTGGGCGGATGTCCAGTTCCATGTACGCCATGGACGGCAGCACGTTGATGGCCTCGCCCGCGCGCAGCACCGTCGGTGCGATGCTCAGGTGGCTCATGGCGTGCGAGTAGCGCGCCAGGTCGCCGAGCGCCTCGTAGCCCTCGCCGCGTAGCAGGGCGGCCTCGGTCTCGGGGTCGAACTTCCAGGCGCGGATGTAGTCCGGCCAGGGCTGCTCCGTGGTCACGGAGGGCTGCACCGCAGCGATGCGGCGGGCAACCTCCCCAATCTTGATGACGGCCATGTCCCGGCCGTGCGGGGCGGAGCCATGGCCCGCGTCCCCGCGCACGACGAGGCGGCGCTGCGCCGCACCCTTCTCACCAATGACGACGACGATCGCGTCCGACCCATCACGCACCGGCAGGTGGGAGCCGCCCTCCTCCGAGAGGCAGTTCTTCCAGCTAAACGGTTCCGGGTTCAGCTGCGAGAGGTGTCCGGCGCCGAGCCCGCCGCGCGCCTCCTCGTCCGCCACGCCCACGAAGGTGAGCGTGCCGCGCGGGCGTTTCCCGCTCAGTGCCACGTCGCGGGTGGCGGCGGCCATCGCGGCCGTGATGTAGAGCATGTCGGTGGCGCCGCGGCCGTAGAGTCGGCCGTCGATAATCTCGGCGCCGAAGGGGTCCTTGGTCCATTGCTCCTTATCGACGGGCACTACGTCCGTATGCCCGAGCAGCGTGAGGGGTTCCGCGGTCGGGTCGGTGCCTTCGATGGTGAACGCGATTGATACCCTCCCAGCTGCGGGTTCATACTTTTGAATACGCACGGGAGCGCCATCGAAGAACTCTTCAAGTGTGGCTGCGTTGCGGTATTCTCCCCCTGAAGTAGGGGTAAGGTCGTTGACACACGTATTTTGGAGGAGTGTTCGTAATAGGTCCACTGTTGCGCTATGTAGGTCCATGACTGGCATAGTAGGTGTTTTGTGGTCGATTGGGAGAGGAGTTGGTGTCCGATGGCGAGAAGGGAACGCAGCCAGGACCCTCGCGCTGTGAAGACGCGAAACGCAATCATCAACACAACCACTGAGCTGTTGAATGAGAACCGCGTTGAGGACATTACGGTGTCCCAGATTGTGAACCAGGCTGGGATGAGCCGCCAGGTGTTCTACGAGCACTTCAAGGATCGCGATGCTGCTGTCAGGGCTGCCATTCAGCGGGCGCTGGCGCCAGCGGTCAACGATTATATCGATACATACAACAAGACTCATGAGATGCCGCAGGCGTTGCAAGCACTGTTCACGCAGCTGGCAGAGGTACGTTGCCTGTTGGCCCACGTGATTAACGGCCCAGCGCACGCCACGCTGATGGCCTGCTTTACGACGCCCGAGATGCCCATGCTGCACGACATGGTCAACTCGATCCGCACCGAGGTCACCCCGATGACCGACGAGGAGGCAGCCGACGTGGCTTCCTACCTGTGCTCGGGCGCGTTCTCGATCTTTATGAAGTCGGCGACGGAGTCCGAGAATTACGAGGAAGCCGTCAAGCGCGCGATGAGAGTGTTCGGAGTGTTTGGTAGGGCGATGAGCCTGCCTGAGTAGGTATCCTGCTGGTATGACATCACGCGAACTTAGTACGGACCCACGCGCTGTTCGTACTCGGACGGCATTACTTGGTGCGACGAAGGAGTTGCTGCTCCATTACCGGGTGGACGAGCTCTCGCTGTCCCAGATTGTGAAGTATGCGCAGGTGAGCCGCCAGGCGTGTTATGAGCACTTCCGTGACAAGGATGCGCTCATTCTGGCAGCAGCTTGCGAGATCTGCCTGCCTGCTTACCAGGCGTTCGTCGATGACATCGTGATCGACGAGACGTACCCCGATCAGGTGGAGCGGCTGGTACATCACCTGGGGCGCTACGACAAGGCGGTCAAGCACCTGATTAACTCCTCGGTGCATGGTCGGCTCAACGAGAAGATCTGCCAGACCCTGGCGGATGCCTACCTGAAGAAGATCTACACCCAGATCGAGTCAGGCGAAGAAATTGCTCTGACGGAGGAAACGCTGCGCGACACGGCCCGCTTCATGGCTGCCGGAACACAGGACATCCTGATCGACGGCATGCTGCGCGACCGCGAGCATGAAGAAACCGCGCAACGCGTAGAAAACGTTCGCGCGGCATTAGATCTCGTGATCGGCGCGCTGCGCGCCACCAGTGGTGGGGCAGCGGACGAGCAGTAGCATCGCTATCCTCGCTGGGGAGCTGGGGCGCCGTCTTCTGCGGCGTCCCAAATTTTTTCGTCCAGGATGCCTTCGCGCTTCGCCACGATGGCGGCGACGACGGCCTGGCCGGTGACGTTGACGGCGGTACGTCCCATGTCGATGATCGGCTCGATGGCCAGCAGCAGGCCCACGCCAGCCAGCGGAAGGCCCAGGGTGGACAGCGTCAGCGTGAGCATGACGGTCGCGCCGGTGGTGCCCGCGGTCGCCGCGGAGCCGAGCACGGCCACGATCACGATGAGCAGGTAGTCCGTCGCGCCCAGGTCGAGGCCGTAGAACTGCGCGACGAACAGGGCCGCGATCGCCGGGTAGATGGAGGCGCAGCCGTCCATCTTTGTGGTCGCGCCGAGCGGCATGGCGAAGGCCGCGTACTCGCGCGGCACGCCCATCGACTCCTCGACGGTGCGCTGGTTCACCGGCATCACGCCCATGGAGGAGCGGGTGACGAAGCCGAGGGTGGTCACCGGCCATACGCGGCGGAAGAAGCCACCGACCGGCACCTTATTGACGGCCAGTACCGCCGGGTACAGCACGAAGATCACGAGCGCGAGGCCCACGTAGATCGCCAGCACGAACTGGCCGAGATTGCCCAGAGCCTCCCAGCCGTAGGTGGCCACGGCCTTACCGATGAGCGCCGCCGAACCGATTGGGGCAAGGCGGATGATCCACCACAGCACCACCTGGATGACCTCCAGGAAAGAGGCGGAGAACTGCAGGAACGGCTCCGCGGCCTTGCCCGCCTTGATGGCGGCCACGCCGATGAGCAGAGAGATCACCAGGATCTGCAGCACGTTGAAGTTCACCGAGGCGCTCGTCTCCGAGACCTTGACACCAAGCCCGAAGAAGTTCGACGGGATGACGGTGTTCAGGAAGCCGAGCCAGGAGCCGGAGCCGCTTGGTTCGGCGGCGGAGGAGGCGTCGACAGACGAGTTCGCGCCGGGCTGCATGACGGTGCCGACGATGATGCCGATGATCACCGAGAAGAACGCGGTGATGGCGAACCACAGCAGGGTCTGCCAGGCAAGGCGCGCGGCGTTGGTGACCTTGCGCAGGTTCGCGATAGAGGTGACCACCGCGGTGAACACGAGTGGCGGGATGAGTAGCTTCAGCAGCTGCACATAGGCGCTGCCGACCCAGCTGAGCGTCTCGCTGAGCCAGGTGATGTCGTTGGCCGCGGCGATGAGCCCGAGGATGAGGCCGATGATCAGGCCGGCGATCACTTGGGCGCCGAACCCGGTCATCCACTTTGGAAGGTGCATGAAGTTCTCCAGGTGTAGATTTATAGACTAATCGGTATTAAACGAAGCTAAATTCTACACCTATCCTCTAGAAACGCGTCAAATCTAAACTAGACAGAGCGGTTCACGTAGCACTTTATCCAGTGCAACCGCGCGCGCGATGTCCCGCACGATCTCGCGGTGCGAAGGGATCATGCGCAGCTTCGGGGCGCGCTCGGCCTCGCTGACCACCGTGCGCGCGAACGTGGCGGGCGCCTGCGGGTCGTCGATGAAGGCGCTGCCGGCGACGACGACGGTGCTGGGGGTGTGGGCGTCGGCAAGCGTGGCCACGAGTGAGCCGAGGCCGCGTGCGCGCTGGTCGAGCGCCTGGCGCGTGGCCGACTGCTGCTCCGCGAGCGCGACGACCTCCTGCAGTGACTGTACTGCCGACTGTCCGATGGCGTTGAGGAGCCCCTGCGTGGTCAGGTGATCGCTGGCGACGTCGATGGCCATCACGCCGGTCGGGGTGGACATTGCGCAGGCCAGCGAGTCATCGGCGAACAGCGCCATCACCGGCGGGGTGTCGATGTCCAGGCTCGACTGCATCTCCGAGCCGACGATCGCCTGGCTGATGGAGACGACCTCGACGGGCACGCCGAACTGCTCCCGCATCTGCTGGCGGATCGGCACCCCGTGCCAGCCGAGGTTTGCCGCGGTGACCTCGCCGTCCTCGTTGACGGTGCCCGAGGTAGTCACGCCGACGGTTGCGAGCGGGCGGCCCATCCCGGCGCTGAGGCGGTGTAGCCCGGCCATGATGTGCTGCACGAAGTCATCCGGACTCATGTGTGCGACGGGGATGTCCACATCGATGCTGCGCAGGGTGCGCCCCTTGAGGTCGAACAGCGCGATGTAGGTGCTCAAGGTGCCGACGGCCACCCCGGCGTACAGCGAGTTCGGTTCCCCGAGCTCGAGCGGCATGGTGGGCCTGCCCCGGCCGGTGGACTCGGACAGGTCGCCGCGTTCCACGATGTAGCCGGAGTTTGCCAGCGCGGTGACGGCGCGGGTGATGGTGGGCTGCGAGAGGCCGGTGGCTGCGATCAGGTCTCGTCGCACGCACTGTTCCTGCAGGCGAATGAGGTGCAGGCACTTGGCGGCGGGGGTTGTTGGGTGATGGAACGCTGTCCGTGTCGCAGGCATGTGAATATATGTACCGGTAGTAGACCGCTTTGTCCAGTTATCGAGCTAGAGTGGGCCGTCTCGGTAGACAATGCGGTTTGTATGGGGTGTAGAGGTGCACATTCAGCGTGTCCCTCGGTTACACTGCCTACCCATGACCAATCCTTTGCTTGAGGAGCACGCATCCCAGTCAGAACGCGAGCCTTCGCTACTCGACGCCACCTGCGAAGACTTTCTCTACGACCTCGCCGAGCTGATCCCTACCCTGGCAACGGAGATCGGCCTCGAAGGCCACGACTGCGACCTGCAGGACTTCAGCCCCGAGTACTACGGCGAAGTCGCCGACCGCATCCGTGACGTCGTCGCCGACGTCGACGCGCTCAACGACTCCACGGACGCCTCCGACGACGAAGACGACTTCGACGACGTCGACAATCTCACCGCTTCGCTGCTGCGCGACCGGATGGCATTCAAGTTGGAGCTGCACCACCAGGGCGAGGACCTGCGCCAGCTCAACAACATCGATTCGCCGGTGCAGACCATCCGCGACTCCTTCGCGCTGATGCCGAAGGTGAGCAAGGAGGACTTCGAACACATTGAGGCGCGCCTGTCCAAGGTGCCGGCGGCGCTCGCGGGCTATCGCGCGTCGCTTTCGGAGGCGGCGTCGGCAGGCAATGTGCCTGCGTACCGCCAGATCGAAGCCGTGATCAAGCAGTGCGGCGACCTCACCGACGACGACAGCGTCTTCGACCAGCTGGGTCTGCCGGAGGACTCGGCCGTCGTCGAAAAGGCGAAGGCTGCATTCGACGAGATGGCCACCTGGCTGTCCACCGAGCTCGCGCCACACGGCCGCCACGACGACGCCGTCGGCCGCGACCGCTACGAACTCTTCTCCGAGTTCTTCTTGGGCCGCGGCATCAACCTCGACGAGGCCTACACCTGGGCCAAGGAGCAGCTGAAGGAAACCGTCGCTGAGCAGCGCGCGCTCGCGCAGAAGCTCTACGGCCCGGACGCCACCATCCTGGGTGCGTACAAGCGTCTCAACGAGGAGGAGCGCTACACCCTGCGCGGCACCGACGCCCTGCTGGAGTGGATGAACTCCGTCAACGAGCAGGTCATGCGGGACCTCGACGGCGTTGACGTCACCATCCCGGAGGGCCTGCACAAGGTAGAGTGCGCGATTGACCACGCCGGTTCCGGCGGCATCTTCTACACCCCGCCGTCCGACGACCTGATCCGCCCCGGCACCATGTGGTGGTCAGTGCCGGAGGGCCAGGAAGTGTTCCACACCTGGCAGGAGCTCACCACCGTCTTCCACGAGGGTATCCCGGGCCACCACCTGCAGATCGGCACCGCGCTCATGCAGCGCAACGACCTCAACCTGTGGCGTCGCACCGCGTGCTGGAACTCCGCACACGGCGAGGGCTGGGCGCTCTACGCTGAGGAGCTCATGGGGGAGCACGGCCACTTCGACGACCCAGGCTTCCGCATGGGGCTTCTCGACGCCCGCCGGCTCCGCCTCGCCCGCGTCATGATCGACATCGGCGTCCACCTCAAGAAGGCCACCCCGGACGGCACCGGCGTGTGGGACGCCGCCTACGCCAAGGCGTTCCTGCGCGACAACTCCGCCATGCCGGAGTCCCACATCGCCTTCGAACTGGACCGCTACCTGGGCTGGCCGGGCCAGGCGCCGAGCTACGCCATCGGCTACCGCGACTGGTGCTCACTGCGCGACAGCGCCCTGGAGCAGGGGATGACGCTGCGCCAGTTCCACGACAAGGCGCTCAAGCTCGGGTCGATGCCGATGGACATGCTGGCCCACGAGGTGCTCAACCACCACGACTAGCCTGCTAGCCGTTGCGTTTGCGATTCTGCCAGTTGACCAACTTCGGCAGGTAACCCGCGAACAGCAGGATGCAGATCAGGCGGATCAGCTGGACCGCCACGACCGCCGGGCCCACCCCGCCCTCCGCGGTGAGTGCCAGCACCGTCTCGAGTGCGCCTGGCGTGGTGGCCAGGTAGCCCTCGTAGAAGCTGATGTTCAGCCACAGCGCCAGCAGCCAGCCCAGTCCGGCGCAGGCTGCCATGAGGGCGGCGATGTAGATGATCGTGATCGGCAGCAGGCGGGAGAACTGCTTCAGGGCAGGTACGGATAGGCCGCCGCCGCACGCCCAGCCAATGCACAAGAACGCTGCGATGTTCAGCGGCTCCGGCGGAACGATGACCACGTCCATGAAGGAGCCGACCACCGCGGTGACGATCATCGGGCCGAAAATCGACGGGTTCGGGATGTGCAGCACCTTCGCGATCGGCTGCCCAACCGCCACCAGCGCCGGCACCAGCAACCACATCCACCAGTAGGGCTCCAGATGCTCCGTGGCGGAGGCGTGCTTGGTAGTGAGCAGCCCCGCCACCACCGGCAGCGTCATCGACACGACGAGCAGGCGCAGGTACTGCGTCAGAGCGACGTAGCGGACGTCGGCACCAATCTCCTTCGCGATGACCGGCATGAGCGACGCACCGCCCGCGAGCAGCGACAACACCCCGGTTTCCTGCGAGATTCCCTTGCGCGCGAGCACCGCGCCGCCCACGTAGGCCAACCCGATCATGCTCGCCGCGGCCAGCAGGCCGGGCAGCAGGAACGGCAACAGCGTCTTCGGGGGGATGCCCACCAGCGGCAGCGCCGCCAGCACGCCGATCACGCCGCGGGTGCACGTGAACAGGAGCTCGTTGATGGGAAGGTCGCGCCCGCTGCGCAACGCCACCGCGCCCGATGCGACGATCGCCCCCAGGATCCACGCGGCCGGAAGGTGCAGCGCGCTGAAAGCCCAACCAAGCGCGATTGACACCGGGACGACCACACACCAACGAAGCATGGCTGTTGATATTACTCTTTAGTGCATGATTGTCGCCCTGCTGATTGCATCACTGACCGCCGGCTGGATTGACGCCGTCATCGGCGGCGGTGGCCTGGTGCTCATCCCCGTGCTGATGTCCACCACCGGCATGCCTGCCGCCGCTGTCCTGGCGACGAATAAGTTCGCGGCGTTCACCGGCACCTCCTCCGCCGCGGTCACCATGGTGCGCAAGGTCGGGGTTCCGCGCTGCACGTGGGGCTTCGCGCTCGCCGCGATGTGCGCCTCCGCGGGCGGTGCGCTGGCCGTCGCGCTCGTCAGCGACTCCGTGATACGCCCACTCATCATTGTGTTACTGCTGGCAGTGGGCATCTTCGTGGTGTGTAAGCCCTCGTTTGGGTCGGAGGGCAACCGCATCATCACGCCGCGCCGGGTGGTGCTCGGCGTCGCGGTGGCCCTGCTCGTCGGTGGGTACGACGGCGTCTTCGGCCCCGGCACCGGCATGTTCCTCATCATGGCGTTTACTGCCGTGTTCTCTCAAACCTTCCTTGAGTCCGCGGCGATGGCGAAGGTCGTCAACACCGCGACGAACATCGGCGCGCTCGGAGTGTTCATCGCCGGGGGCTACGTGGACTGGTCGCTGGCAATCGCGCTCGCGATCGCGAACGTCATCGGCGCGCAGCTCGGCGCGCGCACCGTGCTGCAGGGCGGGTCCAAGTTGGTCCGAATCGCCTTATTGACGCTCGTAGTTGTTCTATGCGCGCGGCTTGGGTGGCAAGAATTCATGCAATAATGGCGGCGTGGAAAAGCAGCAGAAGATTCTTAGGCCGGCCCGTAGGGCAGCAACCGAGCAGAAGATTTTCGCGTCGGTGCTCAGCATCGCCCGCGATCGCGGATTGCACTCTGTAACGATCGACGAGGTTGTGGCGGATTGTGGCGTCGCAAAGACGACGATCTACCGCCGCTACGCTGACCGCCGCGAGATGATCACCGCAGCGCTGGACTCAATCGCGATCCAGATCCCGATCTACCTCCCCACCACGCGCGCTGAGTTCGTAAAATACATGATTGACCTGCAGCGCTACCTCGACGAGACGCTGGGTGTGCGGTTGATCGGCTCCATCATTGCCAGCGCGGAGCCCTTCGTGTCGCAGTGGCGTCTGCGCCTTGAAACCGAAATCCTCGAGCGGATGGTGGAGGGGATCCGCAAGGGGATGGACGAGGGCCTGTATAACCCGAACATCAACCCGTACGCCTTCGTGGGCATGCTGCTCGGTGGCATTGTTATGCGCCAGGCGTTCAGTGAGGCCTCCGCCGAGCGGCACGCCGAAAACACCGCGACGGTCCTGTGGCCACAGCTGGCTGTGGACCCGGACCGCCGAAACGATTAGAGCTGCTGAGAGCTGACTAGAGCTGTAGAGAGCCGTTGGCCAGGCCGACCACGGCTGCGATAGCGCCCGCGATCACGATCGCCACCACAACCCACTCGAAGCTGTTGAAGAGGCGCTCCTTGTTCGCGATGCGCGTCCACACGTACGGGATGATGCCCGGGACCACGGCGAGCGCGCCGAAGAGCACGTAGACCGGGTCGGCAGCGTAGATCAGCCACATCGAGTACACGAAACCGACCGCGCCGACGATGAGGTGGCGCTGGTTGTCGCTGCGGGTGACCTCCGGACCGGAGTCGTCGAAACGCACGCCCGCGTTCGGGTGGTTAAGCCCCTTGCCGCGCACCGCGAGCAGGATGAGGTACAGCGAGGAGAAGATGTACGGCAGCAGGTACATGATGGTCGCCAGCTGCACCATTGCGTTATAGGACGTCTCGTTGGCGAAGAAAATGATCACGAACAGCTGGATCACCACAGTGGAGATCAGCTGCGCGCGGAACGGGGAGCCCGCCTTGTTGGCCACGCCGAGCGACTGCGGTAGCAGGCCGTCGTTCGCCATGAGCACGATCGGCTCGGCGCACAGCATCTGCCAGGACACGTACGCGCCCAGCACCGACAGGCACAGGCCGATAGAGATGAACACGCCGCCCCACGGGCCGACGACCGCCTCAAGCACGGCACCCATCGAGTTCTCCGGCAGCGCCGCCAGCTCCTCCTGGGTGAGCACGCCGTAGGAGAGCGTGGACACTAAGACCAGCAGCAACAGCACCGACAGGAAGCCGATGATGGTCGCGCGGCCCACATCCTTGCGGGTCTTCGCCTGCTTGGAGTACACGGAGGCGCCCTCGATGCCGATGAACACCCACACCGTGTACAGCATGATGCCCTGCAGTTGCTGCGAGAACGGGATCGTCGAACCCTCGCCCCAGAAGTCCAAGGTGAACTTGTCCCAGGAGAAGCCGAGGAAGGCGACCAAGACGATGAAGCAGAGGATCGGCACCAGCTTGGCCACCGTGGTGACCACGTTCATCACGGCCGCCTGCTTCACGCCACGGGTCAGCATGATGAAGATGCCCCACGTCATCACGGATACCGCCGCGGCCAACACCCACCGGTTATTCAGCGGGGCGAAGTAGTAGGCCACCGTGGAGAAGAACAGGGTGGCGTAGCCCACCTGCGCCATCACGGAACCCAACCAGTAGCCCAGGCCAGAGGTGAACCCGATGAAGTCGCCGAGGCCAGCGCGCACGTAGGAGTATACGCCCGAGTCCAGGTGCGGTTTGCGCCGCGCCAGGATCTGGAACACGAACGCGATGGAGAGCATGCCCACACCGGCTATGACCCAGCCGATGAGCATTGCGCCGGGGCTCGCCACGGAGCCAATATTTTGCGGCAAGGCGAAGATGCCGGAGCCAATGGTGGAGCCAATAATGAGCGACACCAGCGTCCACATGGTCACCGTGTGTGATTGGGCATTAGTCATGGAGAATAAGTTACCTTATGATGAGAGCCGTGAAGCGTCGAAGGAGGTCGGTCATGCGTGGCCGGATTACAGCTGCTGCGTGTGCAGTCATGCTTGCCTGCACCTCCCCACACGCCGTGGCGGTAGAAACTGCGCACGGACAGGCGATCGTGCAGGGCAATTACCCCGTTACAACCGTAACTATCGGTAGTACGGAAACACTACCCCCACCGCTGCCGAGGGGCCAAGCCTGGTACAGCGGCACGAGTATCCCCAGCTGGGCACACCTTTCTGAAGCCGATGGCTCCATCGAGCTGACGCCATCTGTTGGCGTCGATCCTGGCGATTACCAGTGGCCAGTCGTTGCCCACTACGGCGACGAATCCACGGAAATCATCCCGGTCCGAGTCACTGTGGCGAACCCGGGAACGGATGAAGGCGTGGCGCCGGACTTCCTGAAGCCGCTCGGTTTTGAGCAGATCACGCCGAAGTGTTCCAAGACTTCCTTGGCAGTGGGCATTCCGCTGCTGGCACTGATCCCGCTCGGCTTTGCCACCCAAATGGGGCTACCAATCGTTGCGGTGCAGGACAGCATCAACTTGCAGATCACGAACTTGCCACAGCCAGTCAAGATTCACCTCAAACCGCGCCAGTACAACCGCCGCAATGCGGACCTCGGCATCGCGTCGGTGCTGACGGTCGCTGGCCTAGTCGGCGGCGGCATCATTTATTCAGCGTGCGCTTCGTCCGAGCAGTAGGCGTCGCCGTCCACGGGTCCTCCGGCCACGGGTGCTTCGGGTAGCGCCCACGCATCTCCTTACGCACGTCCTGGTAGGGCCCGTTCCAAAAACTGCGCAGGTCGTCAGTGACCGCCAGCTCGCGCCCCGCGGGGGAGAGCAGGTGGAACAGCACCCGCTGCCCGCCAATCACTGGCGAGTCCGCCAGCCCGAACGCCAGCTGCAGTTTCAGCCGCACGACGGGGCGGCCCGTCGAGTAGTCCAGCTTGCCTTGCGCGATGCGCGTCGGCGCCAGCTCGTCGAGCTTTGAGGCCTCCGGCCACGGCAGTTGCCGCATCAGCGCCTGCCGCATGTCCAGCCCTCTTATCGACGCCCCCCTGGCCAACTGCGCCACCTCCAGCGAGTAGTCGCCCTTGGTCACGTCCGGCCACGGCTCGCCGATGGTGGCGTGCAGGAAATCGAGGCGCTGCTTAAGTGCCAGGGCGGCGCTATCAAGCGTGAAATCCTCGAAGCTGATGTCGCGCAGTGCTTCCTCCACCTCGTGGGGTTCGGGGCGGATCGGGGTGGCGCTCAGTTCGATGGCGCCGATGGCTTTGACCCTGCGTGCGCGCACTTTCCCGTCCACGAGCGAGGCGCGCACGTGCTCCTCGACGCGCTCCTCCGGCATCGCGAGCGGTTCCGCCGCGCGGATCACCGCACCCCGCGCCGTGCGCTGCACCTCCGCGGCCGCGATCCACTCCGGGGCGCCGATCGGCACGTCCAGCCGCGCCCTCGTTCCCGAGGCAAGCAGGTATTCATTACCGTCGCGCTTGGCCACCCACTGCGGGTATGCCGCCGCGATCACATCGCCCGGCGGCACCGGCGCGGACGTGTGTACCAACCTGGCCAGGCGTTTCGCGGGCTGGTCGGCGAGTTTGGCCACCGTGTCCGCAGCGCCCGAGCCGAACTTCACCAGCGCCGCGCCCAGCCTCGGGTCCACCGGCATGCGCACCAGCTTCTCACCGAGGGCGGTGATGCGGTGCTGATCGTCCAGCGCGCCGATGAGCCGCAGCGTCTCCTGCGCCGCCGCCAGGTGGTGCGCCGGGGGAGGGTCCAGCAGCGGCAGGTCTGGCGACGCCCACGCCGCCAACTGCAGCGCCGCCTGCGTGAGGTCACTCGTGACGATCTCCGGGGCCACGTCCGGTTGAAAGTGCTGGTAGTCCGCCTCCGAGTAGGCTCGCACCACCGTGCCAGGTCCCAGGCGGCCGGCGCGGCCCGCCCGCTGGTCCGCGCTACTCTTCGCCGCCGAGACCGTCACCAAGCCCGTCATCCCGCGCGCATCGCGCCGCGGCACCCGGCTCAACCCAGCATCCACGACGCGGCGCACACCAGGCACCGTCACCGAGGACTCCGCCACGTTCGTCGACACCACCACCGCGGCATCCCCGTAGAGCGCGGCGTCCTGCTCCGCGGAGGACAAGCGGCCGTGGAGCGGAGTGGCGTCGTCAAGAAAGCTGGCGACAAGCTCCACCTCCCGCACCCCCGGCACGAACACCAGGGTGCGCTCCGGCGCCTCCGCGAGAGCGGCCACATGCCGGTAGAACTCGCGCGAACCCTGCATCCGCCCAGCGTGCGGTGCATACGTGACCTCGACGGGGTAGGTCGCCGCCTCCGTGGACAGCACCTCGGCGCCCATGTGGTCGGCGAAGCGGCGCGCGTCCAGCGTTGCCGACATCGCGCACAGGTACAGGTCATCGCGCAGCAGGGCAGTCTCCATGCACATGGCCAGCACCAGGTCGGTGTCCAGGCCGCGCTCGTGCACCTCGTCGATGATCACCGCGTTGACGCCCTCCAGTCCAGGGTCCTGCAACAGGCGGTTCAGCAGCACACCCGGCGTCACGAACTCCACCAGCGAACCATCCCGATGCTCACCGCGAATGGAGTAGCCCACCCGCTGCCCAAGCCGCGACCCATCCAGGTCCGCCAGGCGCTTCGCCGCCGAACGCACCGCCACACGCCGCGGCGCCGTCACCAGCGTCTTCCCGCAGATATTCGCCACCGCCGGGGGCACCAGCGTCGTCTTACCCGTGCCCGGCGGCGCCTCCACCACCAGCGGCCCGGTACGCGGCAGCCCGCCAATCACCTTCGCGACGGGCAGCCCCTCCCCAATCCGCCCCAGGTCAAACTCCCTCTCAGGCATCCTGCGCAAACTTTCGCTTCACGACGCCCGGCACCCCCGCCACCAAACAGTCATCCGGCACGTCCTTCGTCACCACCGTGCCGGCGGCCACCACACAACGATCACCCACCGTCACGCCAGGCATCACCATCGCACCCGCCCCGAACCAGCAGTCCTTCCCAATTCGAATCGGCTTCGCGATCTCCCATCCCTCAGCCCGCTTCGCTGCATCCTCAACCGGGTGGCCCACCGTGATCAGCTGGCAGCCCGGCCCGAACATCGACCCGTCCCCGATGGTCACCTCCGCAATATCGAGGATGACGCAGTTGAAGTTCATGAAGCACCCCTTGCCGAACCGAGTGTTCAGCCCGAACTCCACATGCAGCGGCGCGAACAGGCCCGGCACGTGCGCACTGTTGGAAAACACCTGCCGCAACAGCTCCTCCGCCCGCGGCTGATCGGTGTTGCCCAAGGCGTTGACCTGGCGCATCAACTCCCACGTCCGGGCGTGTTGGGCGTCGGCCTCCTCGCCGCCGGGGAGGTACCACTGACCTGATCGCATCTGCTCCATCGAATACATACCAGCCAGGGTACCGGGGTGTGTAGCCCCTACGGCCCTGCCTGCCGCTCGGCTTACCGCCCCCGCCCGTCGAAAAAGTTCCCCCGAGAACCGTGATGCGGGGAACGATCTTCATGGACAGGCGTCGCGAACTGGGGAAACGGCAGCGTCGGTCGACCGGAGTGGGCTCGAAATCCAAAATGGTTCCCGAGCGCGGGAACTTTTTCAAAGAGTATCGGTGCGAGCCGAGAAGGGACAGAGCATTGAGGGGTTTCGGTTGACAGGGGGACATGTCAGGGGGACAATGAGTACAACACAAAACATGGTGTTGTGATGTGTTGTTGTGTTGCAAAATAGAACCACCCTCCAGGGTGTTTGAGGACCTGGAGGGTGGCGAGGGACACACTACATGAGAGCATTCTGAAGGAGCGGCCAAACTGCTTCAGAAGCGCGGGTGAATCCAACGGTTAGCGCAAGTAACCACACCCACGGGATGCGAAGATTGAATTTCCATCTTCGCATCCCTTTCTCTTTAGTTTTCTGTGTCTCTCAATTTGGGGCTTAAGGGACATTTTGTGTGTAACTAGCCGCGTCCAGCCCACCCTCTTCTCACGCCTAAGCTGGGTTCCACTGATGATCAATGCCGGTATCGAATTCTTTCGGCCCGTCGACCTCTTCCCGTCGACCTACTCCGGTTTACCAACGCAGGTCAGCGCAAAATCGGCAAAATAGCCCCAAAATCATCCAAATCACCGCTGACCTGGGTTGGTCGACGCAATGAGGTCGACCGGAACCCCCGATACCTCTATGCGACCAGAATTGTGCACGTCAAGGGCTTTGCTCGTCCCCCTGGCTATATGCGACCGCCCAACGCACAGGCGGCTGGTTCTAGTCCCCCCGCACACAAACAATCGGACACCCTCTGCCCGGTATGCGCCTGCTCGCGCGCGCAAGCCGCACACTTGGCGAATACCTAGGCCGCGCCGGATGGCCGCCCTCGGACCGCGACGCTGCGGCTGGCGAGGGAGCGGACCAGGGTCAGACCGAGGAGAGCGCCCTTGCCTTGATCTGGTCGAACTCCTGCTGGGTAATCGCTCCCGAGTCGAGAAGGGCCTTCGCCGAGGCGATCTCATCGGTCGGGCTCGATCCGGCGGAGCCGCCGGCGACGGACTTGATGTACTCATCCTGCCGCTGCTGGAGCTCCTGGCGCGCCTCGACCGCGCGGTCGGTCATCCCCCGACCTCGAACAAGCAGGTACGCGAGCATTCCGATGAACGGCAGCGCGAGGATGAACACCACCCACAGCGCCTTCGCGAAGCCGCCGAGGTCCTTGCTGCGGAAGAGATCTCCGAAGATCCACCACAGGGACATGAGCCATGCGAAGAAGATGAAGAACTCGAACATGGCGAGTAGGAATGAGCCGTTGTCGTCGAACATTTGCTGACTTCCTCCTGACTGGATGGACGCTGGCCGAGCGGTCCACGCGGACCCCAGCGCACGACGGTTAGGAACAAGGACGTGCCCGGGCCGTCGCCGAACCATGTTAGCAGCTTTTCCTCACCAAGCGTGGTAGCCGGGTTGCGACGCGCTGACCGGGTTGGGCTGGTGAAGACGGGCCTGGGACTCCACGATTCGTAGCGACCAAGCAACGGATCGAGAGGAGTCCCAGGTGAGTGTTGAGGCTACCGTCCTGTCCGCTGCGATGCTCGGCATCTCGGGGTTGGTGGTGCTTGCCGTCGGTGAGTACGGCGGTGAGCTGGAGCTGTTGGTGGAGACCTCCGAGTCGGTGACCGGGTGCCCGCGGTGCGGGGTGGTCGCGGTGGCCCACGGCCGGCGTGAGCATCTGGTGCGTGACATCCCCTCGGCGGGGCGGCCGGTGCTGCTGGTGTGGCGCAAGCGGTTGTGGCGGTGCGCCGAACCGGCGTGCCCGCAACGTACCCGGTCAGTACACCTAATAAAGCGACGTCAGTACGTTCGCTAATGCTCGAGCTGATCTTTCATCGCTCGTACCTCTTGGCTGCCAGCGTGGTCACTTATTCGCAACCGCCCACCGTGCGTTCTCTACACCCCTCACCGTTGCACTCATGTGAGACATTTGAACGCGTTGTGGCCTTATCCGTCCCCGCGGATTGCTCCTCGCCTGTCATTCCTGAAGGGTGTCAGGAAGTTTGTGTGTGAGGCTCTGATCTAGAAGGAGTTTCACCGATAATGACTACGGTGTCACCGAAGAAAACCATGACCCGGCGAGGGTCAACGAGATCAGCGAGAAGCTGATGGAAAATTCTGAAATCGCCAGCTTGATTAGCGAGCTGTCGAGCTCCGCTGATGATGCAAGCGAGCTGGTCAAAGGCCTGCTGCAAGCATCAATCAACGCTGGCCTTAAGGCGGAGATGGATGCGCACTTGGGCTACGGCCATTCCGACCGCAAAGCGAAATCCCAGGTCGAAACCGCACAGGAGAATAATCACCGTAACGGGTCGTACACCAAGACCGTCAATTCTGGCTACGGCGCAGTTGAGGTGACCGTGCCCAGGGATCGTGCCGGCACGTTTACTCCCCGGATGGTGCCCAAGGGTGCACGTCGGCTCACAGAGCTCGACGACATGATTATCTCGCTCTACGCCGGTGGGATGACCGTGCGCGATATCCAGCATCACCTCGCGACCACCCTTGGGGTGGATATGAGCCCGGATACGATCAGCACCATTACCGATGCGGTGTTAGACGAGGTCATGATCTGGCAAAACCGCCAGCTCGACGAGTTTTACCCGGTGATCTTCCTCGACGCGCTACGCGTGAAAATCCGTGACGGCCACCGCGTGGTCAACAAGGCTTGCTACATGGCGGTTGGTGTCGACATGGACGGCATCAAGCACATCCTGGGACTGTGGATCGCCGACAATGAAGGAGCCGCATTCTGGGCATCGGTGTGTGCGGATCTGGCTAACCGCGGTGTCCAAGACGTGTTCATTGTGTGCTGCGACGGGCTCAAAGGCTTGCCGGAAGCCGTGGAGGCAACCTGGCCGAATTCCATGGTACAGACCTGTATTGTGCACCTGATTCGGGCTGCGAACCGGTGGGTGTCCTACCAGGACCGCAAAGCAGTCTCCCGCGCGCTGCGTGAGGTCTACACAGCCGCTAACGAGGACACCGCACGTGCCAGCCTGGATGCTTTCGAGGCCAGTGAACTGGGCCGGAAATACCCCCAGTCGGTCAAAGTCTGGCGCGACGCCTGGGAGCGGTTCGTGCCGTTTCTGCAGTTTCCGCCGGCGGCACGCCGGGTGCTCTACACCACCAATTCAATCGAGTCGCTGAATGCTGAACTGCGTAAAGCTACCCGCAACAGGGGCCAATTCCCGAACGATACTGCCGCACTAAAGACGCTGTGGCTGATGATCTGCAACATCGAACAAGCGTGCCGCCCAGCGAGCGAAGAAAGCAAAGCGCGACATTGAGTGCAACGGCTATATTGAAGGAGCGAAAGCCACCGGGTGGAAACAAGCCATCAACCAACTAGCCGTGGCTTACCCCGACCGATTCGCGGACTACTTGTAAACCACCCCCCTAGAGCACTCGATCTCGCTGGGGTCCCTGCGCTACCCGCAGACTTCATACCACACACCAGACGTCATTTGGTGTTGGTTTCTCGAAACGGGCGAATGGAACTGTTTTGAAAACCATATCTGGTTGTTGTCCGAGGTCATCCCAGGAAACCAGATAGATTTATACACACAAAATGTCTCTTAAGCCCAATTTGGAGCATGAAGCAACCCATAGGATTCCTCCTTATCAGGCGCCGCCCCATAGGGTCCTTCCGCAGGTGAGGGACGAAATCCCACGGAGAGGCGCAGGTGAATAAACTCCTGCGGACAGTGAAGTACTCACATGAATGGGTACGCACTGCAGGTGAGAGTATAACCCTGAGATTTGAAAAAGCAGGACGATCACCCAAACGCCCAGGCACGCCGAGCCCGCACGAGCACTACACTGCCAACCATGACAGAGACAACGAAAGTAGCCGTAGTAACGGGAGGCTCCGCCGGGATCGGGGAGGCGTGTGCGCGGGCGCTCGCCGCGGACGGTTGGAAGGTGTACGTGGCGGCGCGCCGGGTGGAGCACTGCCAGGCCATCGCAGAAGAGATCGGGGGCGTGGCGGTGCGCCTTGATGTGACGGATGAGGTGAGTGTGGGGGAGTTGGCGTCGATAATTGAGGGGCCGGTTGGGCTGCTGGTGAATAATGCGGGCGGCGCGAAGGGCCTCGACCTGCTTCGCGACGCCAACCCCGCCGACTGGCAGTGGATGTACGAGACGAACGTGCTCGGCACCATGCGGGTGACGAAGGCCCTGTACCCGCACCTGCTGGAGGCGTCCGGTCTGGTGGTGAACATTGGGTCCGTGGCGGCGACTGACGCGTACAAGGGCGGCAGCGGCTATAACGCGGCGAAGTACGGGCTGCGCGGGATCACGCGGGCGCTGCGACGGGAGGAGGCGGAGAACAACATCCGTGTTACGGAGATTGACCCTGGCCGGGTGAAGACGGACTTCTCCCTGAACCGTTTCGCGGGCGATGCCGAGCGTGCGTACGCGGTGTACGAGGGCAAGTTGAACTTGACCGCGGAGGACATTGCGGAGGCGGTGCGCTGGGTGGCGAGTTTGCCGCCGCACGTGAACATCGATACGTTGTCGATTATGCCGACTGACCAGGCTGAACGCTAAGTGTCGGGGGCGTGGCTTAGACTGGCTGCATGATTCTAAGCACTACTAATTCCGTCGATGGGGGCACCATCGCTGAGTACATGCGCATCGTGGGCGGCGAGGCGATCGTCGGCATGAATGTGTTCAAGGATTTCGCGGCGGGCATTCGCAACATTGTGGGTGGTCGCGCCGCCGCGTGGGAGGCCGACGTCGTGCGCGCCCGCGAGGAGGCCCTGAACGAGCTGTGGCATCGCGCCGCGGAGATGGGGGCTGACGCGGTGGTTGGCGTGAAGGTGGACTACGAGTCCATGGGCGCTGACGGCGGCATGATGTTGGTGTCCGCGGTGGGCACTGCGGTCAAGCTTGCTCCGCCGGTGGTGTAATCATGGCGTTTGATGTGGTGATTTCGGGGGAGAGCATTAAGCTCGGTCAGTTTTTGAAGGTGGCCAACCTTGTGGAGTCCGGCGGGCACGCCAAGGAGCTCATCAACGCCGGCGAGGTCAGTGTCAATGGGGAGGTGGTGCGTGCGCGCGGGCACCTGCTTTTCGACGCCGACTCCGTCACCGTCGGCACCCAAACGGCAACCGTGAGCACCGGCGGGGATGACGGCGACTACTTCGATGAGCGCACCGCGAACGACGATTTCGATCCGGAAAAGTGGAGGAACATGTAAATGCCTGCGTTTCAGGGAACACCAGGGATGCCGTACTGGCAGGACTGCTTGACCAAAGACGTGCAGAAGTCCGCGTACTTCTACTCGAAGGTGCTCGGGTGGGAAGTTACGGGCGAGACGTACCGGGTTGCCCGCAAGGACGGGCTGCCGGTGGCGGGCTTCGTGCCGTCGAAGCAGGAGCGGGACCTGTGGGTGACGTACTTCATGGACGCGGACGGCTCGATTGAGTCACGCGTGGAGCCGCTGGGGGGCAAGGTGCTGAGCTCCCAGGAGGTGGACTTCGGTGTGATGACGGTGTGTGCCGACCCATCCGGTGGTCTGTTCGGCTTGATGCGCCCGGCGGGGGAGGACGCCTTCGTTGCCGCTGGTGAGCCGGGTGTTTCGGTGTGGTACGAGTGCGTGGCGCCGGATGAGGCCACCGTGGACTTCTACGGGGAGCTGTTCGATTGGGAGCTGCGCAAGGAAAGCGGCTACTACATTGCGCTGCAGGAGGGCGCGGCGTTCTTGGGCCTGCGTCTGGACCCGCGGCTGCAGCAGCACGGCCTTGCGGCGGTCTGGCACTCCTACTTCGGCGTCAAGGACGTTGATGCGGCGTCCCATGCGGTGCGTATGGGTGGCGGCCAGGTGTTGGCTGGTCCGACGCTCAGCCCGTTCGGCCCGATGCTTGGGGCGAAGGACGCCACCGGCGCCAACGTGTACCTGTGCGAGGTGCCGGAGCCGGTCAGCGAGGACGTCAGCGAAGCAGACTCCATCCTGGACCTCTAGGGCGCGAAACGAAGCGGAAGCACTGTGTTGAAGAAGTGGATCGCTGCGCTGCTGGTGTGCGCGCTGATGCCTGCGTTGCAGGGCTTTCACGTGAACCCCGGCTACACGCGGGAGCGCACTGCGCTGGCGGTGGTGCACCCGGACGGCCGGGTGTCGATCTCCCCGGCGGGCGAGGAGCCGCGCGCCGCCCTGTCCCTGGCCAAGCTCTACCTGGGCTACTGGGTGCTCTATAACGGCACGAAGGAGGAGAAGGCGCAGGTGGAGGAGATGGTGCGCGTCTCCAACGACGCGATCGCCGAGGAACTCGACGCCCGCTACCCGCAGGCCATCGACGAGATTGCCGCCGACTTCGAGCTGGAGCGAACGCAGCGCGTCGGCGCGTGGGGCACGACGTTGACGTCTGCGAGGGACGTGGCCACCTTCATCGCGGCCATCCTGTGGGACCCGGTTGCTGAGCCGCTGTTGGACGGGATGCGTCGGCAGTCGCTGGTGGCCTCTGACGGGTTTGGTCAGCAGTTCGGCACCGCGCGTCTGCGCGGCGTGCAGGGTTCCAAGATGGGCTGGGCCAACGAGGCCACCACAGCGACCGCCTCTGTCTCCTGGGGCACCACGCTGGATGAGACGTGGGCGGTGGCGGCGCTGACGAACGGCAGCGCCTACCACAACACCGTCGACGTACGCCGTGGCATCGTGCAGCGCCACGACGCCACGCCCGCGTCAGCGTTCGGCCGTACCAAGTCCGGCAAGAAACTCCGCGGCATCCAGGACCTTGCGCCGGTGCTGGGCCGGGGTAGCGAT
Source organism: Corynebacterium sp. NML120713 (assembly GCF_001875735.1). Classification (NCBI taxonomy): domain Bacteria; kingdom Bacillati; phylum Actinomycetota; class Actinomycetes; order Mycobacteriales; family Corynebacteriaceae; genus Corynebacterium; species Corynebacterium sp. NML120713. The sequence goes on along the minus strand of NZ_MLCR01000017.1, from coordinate 29,082 downwards.
CACCCCGGTGGAGACGTACTCTTTCACTTCCGCCCCCTCGACTGAGGGCTGCTCCCACGCGGCGTCGGAGGCGCGTTGCAGCAGCACCTTCGCGTCAGCCGTCGCGAGGGCCCCAGCGGATTCGGCGGATTCGGTGGGGAAGGTGAGCACGTAGGCGTCCGCGTCGGCGGGCAGCAGCGCGCACGAGGAACCCATTCCCCATACCGCGACCACGTCCGCGCCTTCCTGGCGTGCGGCATGCACGGCGGAGGCGACGCCGGCCGGGTCGTCCACGTCGTAGGCGCGGGCACCGGCCTGCTCAGCGCAGGCGGCAACCTCGGGGCGCCAGGCGAACTCGCGGGCATCCGCTGGCCCGTCGTAGCAAGACACCACCCACACGCCGCCCTTTGCGGGCGCCTTCGATGAGGTGAACACCTGGCCCAGCGGGGCGTCCTCGACGGAGACGTCCCCGGTCAACGCCACGCCCGGCATCTGGTGATCCACCGCGGAGCCCAGCATCAGCATCGCGGCGTGCGTAATCCGGTCCGGAAGCAACGCCAGGTACTGCGGGGAGTCCTCGTAGGACGCCTCGATGTAGGACACCAGCTGCGCGAGCTGCTCGGACTCCGGCAGGGTGCGCTCCACGCCACCGACCTGGAACTCCTCGGAACCCTGCTCGTTGAGTGGGTAGTGCGCGCCCTCCGCGCCGGGCTGTAGCGACGATTCCTCTACCATATTTTGACCCTTTCCTCCGGGGCGATCCACATCGGGGAGCCGGGCTCCACGTCGAAGGCCTCGTAGAACTCGTCAACGTTGGATGCGATGACGTTGCAACGGAACTCGTTCGGGGAGTGCGGGTCAATCGCCAGCAGCTGCGCCGCCATCTCCGGCCGCGCCTTCGAGCGCCACACACGGGCCCACGCCAGGAAGAGCTCCTCCAGGTTCGGCTCGACGTTGTTGTCGGCGCAGTACAGCTGGTACGCCACCACCGCGATACCAAGGCCGCCCAGGTCGCCGATGTTCTCGCCGAGCGTGAACTCGCCGTTGACCCCCGCCACGTCCTGGCCCTCCAGCACGGAAGGCACCAGGCCCTGGAACTGCTCCACCAGCTTCGCGGTGCGCTCCTCGAAGTGGGCGCGGTCCTCGTCGGTCCACCAGGAGTTGAGGTTGCCGTGGCCGTCGTAACGCGAGCCCTGGTCGTCGAAACCGTGGCCGATCTCGTGGCCAATCACCGCGCCGATCGCGCCGAAGTTGCGCGCCGGGTCCGCCTCCGGGTCGAAGAACGGCGGCTGCAGGATCGCGGCAGGGAAGGTGATGTCGTTGACCACCGGGTTGTAGAACGCGTTGACGGTCTGCGGGGTGGTCACCCACTCGGAACGGTCCGAGGGCTTGCCGATCTTGCCCAGCTGGTAGTCGTGCTCGAAGGCGGCGCCGCGGCGCACGTTGGCCACCAGCTGCTCACCGGAAGGATCAAAGATCAGCCCCTCGTAGCTGCGCCAGGTTTCCGGGTAGCCGATCTTCGCCTGGAACAGGCGCAGCTTCTCCAGGGCGCGCTCACGCGTCGCCGGCGTCATCCACGGCAGGTCGCTGATGCGCTGCTCGTAGGCCCGCACCAGGTAGTCCACCAGCGCGAGCATCTGCTCCTTCGACTCGGAAGGGAAGTGGCGCGCCACATACTCCTTACCGATCTCCTCGCCAACCAGCGACTCCACCAGCCCCACGCCGCGCTTCCAGCGGTCGCGCTGCTGCGTCGCGCCGGAGAGTACCGTGCCGTAAAACTCGAAGTTCGCCCGCCCGATCTCCTCGGTGAGCACGCTTGCGCGCGAGCGCAGCACGGTCCACGCCGCCCACAGTTGCCAGTCGGCGAGGGTTTCGGGGCGAAGCATCGTCGCTAAGTCCTCGGTGAATGAGGGCATCATGTTGATCACGCGGCCGTCGCGAAGCCCGGCGCCGCGCAGCATCGTCACAATTATCGACGGCAACTCCGCCAACTCCACCGGGTTGTAGGTAGCCATCGCGTCCCGGCTGCGCACCACATCCCAGTGGCTGGCCGCCACCTGGGTCTCCAGGTTCATGATGCGCTGCGCCGCCACCTCAGGCGTAAGCCCCAGCAGGTACGCCGGGTCCAAAAACGCCAGCATGCGGGCCACGTGCTTCTGGTAGGTGGCGCGGGTCTCCGCGTGGGCGTCCTCCCGGTAGTAGGCCTCATCCGGCAGGCCAAGGCCGGATTGGACCAGGTAGGGCACGCTGTCCTCGCCCTGGGAGTCCTTTTCAACCCAAAAGGCCAGGGGGGAGCCGACACCCGTGCGGTCGAGCACGCCCAGGTTGTGGGCGAACTCCTCGATATCTTTCACCGCGATCAGGTCCAGGTCCGGCTGCAGGGGCGCGGTGCCTGCGGCGTTGATGGCGTCGGTATCCATGAAGGAGGCGAACAGGTCGCTGGTCTCCGAGACGATCGCGTGGACGTCCTCCTCCGCCTTGTCGCGCAGGGCGTAGAAGGAGCCGTCGATACCGCGATCGGCTGGGATCTCGTGGGATTCGACCCACTCGCCGTTTACGTGATGAAAAAGATCATGCATGCCCACAACTCTAACGTGTGGGGCGGACATGCGCGTTGGAGGGACTAGCGGTGGTTGGCGATCCAGTTCGCAGCCTCATGCTGCTGCGCCAGCGTGTAGGACCCGTGCGCACCGATCGAGTGGATGATGCTGCTCGTCCGGCCGTCGTTCGCGCGCGCGATGTCAATCACCCAGCGGGGCATCCCGCCGCTGCTCAGGTTGACGTCCATCGCAGGGTCGACGATCTCGCGCTGATTCTCCGTCGGGGAGCACACGATGTCGCCGGTGTTGCAGATCTCCAGCACGCGCTCACCGAGGTCGCCATAGCCGCCCTCAAGCTCACCGAGCGCGCCGCGCACGTGTGGCGACGTTCCCGCAGACATCACCGCACCGTTCCCGCCCTGGTAGGGGCTGGAAAACAGGGCAGCCGAGGCGACGCGCTCCTTCGCGATAGGGCCACGGTCATGCGCAATGTTATTCAGCATCCGCGACACAATATCCGCGCCGAGGGAGTAGCCGGTGAAGCTGAAGCGCGCGTTCGGGCAGGCGTTTGCGATGCCCGCGACGGCCTTCTTCGTCTCCGCGTAGCCACGATTCGACGCCGTCTGGTACTGCGTGGTGGCGAACGGCGCGGCGTCGTACGCGATCCACAGCGGCTGAATCTGCCCACCCGTATACAGCTGGGTAAGCACGCCCGTGAGCCACACGTTCCCGCCGTGCGGCAGGTTGCGCGGTAGCCCCGGCATCGTATTGACGCCACCCGGCACCGCAATCAAGTACTCCGACTTGCAGCCCTGGGACTTCAGCAGGCTCGGCAGCCGGAACGACGGTGCGATCGGCGCCGGCAGCTGCAGCTGCTGCGCAGACGCCGGAGCCGCCGCACCAACCGCGACAAGGGCGGCGGTAGCGGCGGCAACAAGAACGGAGCGGAGGGATGCGAAAGCGCGCATGGCGCCTCATCTTAGCTGTTAGACCTCCCGAATCTTCATCGGGCCTGGGGTCCACCACCCTGAACGGGTGACCTCTTCGAGCTGGATCTCAGCAAGCGCTGGCACCTCACCGATGGAGTTCGTGCGCAGCTGGTAGCGGGACAGGGAACCCCAGTCGCGCTGCCAGTCGCCCTTCATGTACCCCGGCACCTGGTAGGAGTAGTTCACGGCCTCCGCGGTGGACAGCGCACCGCCGCCCAGGAAGTCCATGAATCCGGACAGCTGCTGCTTACCCGGTGCGTCAGGCATGATGCGGAACTCCGGGATCTCGGTCACGCCAGCGAAGTGGTTGAACGTGCGCTGGCACGGGTACTGGAAGGCCACCGACCAGTCGAGCAGGCCCGGGGTGTCCGAGTCGAACATCTTGTTCAGCGGCTGCAGCGTCGGGTTGCGCAGCGGGGTGACGGCCATCCAGTCGTCTTCCGCAAGGGAGGCGTCCTCGGCGACGAGGCGCACCACGTTTGCCTCCTCGGGCAGGTCCGCGATGGGGTAGCGCAGGTTGCGCCACTTCGGCGTCGGCCCCTGGTCCAGCATCTCGGTCTCGCCCAGGGTCTTTATCGAGCCGTCGTCGCTGCGCACGCCGTACTCCAGCACCAGCTCGGCACCTTCCTTTTCGACGCCATTAATGTCGTGGTGCGCGATCTTGCCAGCCACGGACGTGACCAGCAGGGGGGCGTCGTCACGCTTCTGTGGCAGTTCGAACCAGGTGGTTTCCAGGTAGGCCGTGCGCGTCGCGCGCTCGTCGTATGTGCCCAGCAGCGGGATGCGGTTGAAGTCCAGGTTGAACGGCAGGCGCACCGTCGACCCGTTGACACCGCGCAGCGTGAACGGGCGGTTGCCCTCGACGCTGCGTGCATCCGAGGAGAGCTCAGGCTCCTCGTTTGCATCGGACTGGACGGTCTCGATGGCGGTGTCGTCGCCCGATTTCGTATCCGTGGTGTCGGCGTTGTCGTCCGCGATCGTGGCAGGCACGCCGTCCGGGTGGAACGCGCGGTTCACGCCGGAGTCCAGCGAGCGGCCCAGCGGCACCCCGTCGACGGGGGTGAGGAAGGAATCGTTCGTGTCGGTCTCCAGCAAGATCTCGCTGCCGAGGGCGCAGATGTCACCCTTGAACGTCTTCACGTTGCCCATGCCCACCGAGTAGTTCGGAGTCTGTTCCGCGAACGCCTTCACAAAGGTCAGGCAGGAAAACGCCACCATGAGTACCGCGGCGACGGCGATCGGCGCGGCCATCACGCCCGCCCAGCGCGACGCCGCCGCGCGCTCCCGCACAGAATCAGGGCGCGGCCGCAGCCACTGGACGACGCCCACCAAGGCAATCACCAGCGTAATTCCGAGCAAAACAGTGTTCGCCTCGATGCCCTTCACCTGTGGGTTCTTGTCCCACCACGGCACGCCGAAGGAGGACACGTACCACCACGCGTTCCAGCCCGCCAGACTCAGGGACACCAGGAAGAGCACCGCGGCGATCGCAAAGGAGCGGTTGCGCGCCGACTGCAGCGCAAAGTGAGACAGCACCACCGCGCCGAGTGCTGCGACCACACCGCCGATACCCGCGTAAATACCGAAGTGGTGCGTCCACTTCGTCGGGGTGAACATCAGGAAGAACGTGGACAGCCCGATGATCAGCATCAGGCGCTGCGTCGGCTTCGCAGGCGTGCCTGGGATCGCGCCGTGGCGTGCCATCGAAAACAGGATGAGGACTACGCAGAAGGCGAAGACCAGCATCGGGAAGCGGCGCGACAGCGAGCCGTCGACAGCTTCCTGGAACAGCGTGCCGTAGCGCACCCACTCCGAGTACCAGGACAGCGCCGGGCCGACCTCGCCGCGCACCTTGGTGGCCTCCAATACGGTCGCCAGGGTCTGGTCCTTGAACACCGGCACCATCACGGCGAAGCCCGCCGCCAGAAACGCCGCTATGTACGCGATGCCCGGGGCAATCGCGCGTCGCTTGTTCATGATGCGGAACACCTCAGGCAGGCAGATCAGGAACACGCCCACCGCCGCCAGACCCGTCGGGCCACAGGCCAGCGTGAACGCCGCCACCACCGTGCCCAGCGCCGCCGGGGCCAGTCGCTTCGTGGCGATCGTGCGCTCAAACAGCGCCCACGTCAGCGTCAACCCCATCGCGATAATCGGCTCCGGGCGGGTGCCGTTGTTGTACGGCAGCCAGAACGCCAGGAACACAAACGCTGCAGTCCAGTACGCCATGCGGCGGTCCGCGATGACCGCGCCGAAGCGCGGCAGCAGCTCACGCGAAATCAGCCACCACACCAGGATGGCGGCCAGCAGCGTCGGCAGGCGCATCCACATCGACGCCGTCGTCACCTTCGCCAACAACGCCAACACGTCATAGAACGGGGAGCCGAATGGCGCCTCGGGCACGCCGTACCAGCGGTAATAGTTCGCCATGTAGTCCGAGTCGTTCGAGACCCGCGCCATCGTCAGCAGGAAGCCGTCATCCGAGGTGTTCGCGCCGAACACGTGCCAGAACCCCAGCACCGCCAGCACCACCGCGTCCAGCGGCTTGAACGTGCGCCAACGACGGTTGAACAGCGGGATACGACGCCCATCCAGCTGATCCAGGCGCCACAGCCCCCACAGGCTCACCGCCATCGCAGCCAGCCCCAGCCACATCGCTAGTGACTTCACCAGGGTCGGGCTGGACGTAAAGCGAGAGTTGATCTCGATGTTGGCGGCGAGCCCGGCGTCAATAAGCTGCGCCGACGCCTCCTCCTTCAACTCCGAGTACAGGCCACTGAGCTGCGGACGGTAGTCATCCTCGAGGACCTCCTCGAAGCTGGTGCCCGGCACCGAAATCTCCGCCTGCTCATCCGTGATGTGCACCCGCAGCTGCTTATCCGGGCCAATACCCGCCAGCTCGCCGGGGCTCAGCTCGAAGAGCACCTTATTAATCGAGCTGACCACCAACCCGCCATCCGGCGCCGACACAAACAGGCCACGGTCCGTCGCTTCCTCCGAGGACGCAGGCAGCGTCGACACAATAATGTTCTGGCCTTCACGCAGGTGACGCGTCGCCTCCAGCGGCACCGTCATGTCAATCTCCTGCGGCGCTAGCGAAATCAGCGGGGCATTCACCGACCCCACCGAGCCGCCTTGCGGCCACTGCACTGACGACTGCACCTGCGTCACAGGCAGCAGCGGCGTCAGCAGCAGCAACACGAAGGCGATGAAGCCGGACACGACGGTCGCAGCCACCAGCTGGCGCGGGGCGCGCCGAGGTTGTTGCGCGCCGGGCGTGCTCGCCGCACTCTGTGGGTTCGCAGGGTTCACGGGATTCACGGATGTCTCAGTTGTCACAGGGGCATACTCTACTTCTCAGGCGTGGCGGCATTGCGAACCACCACGACAAACGGACCAATCTGCTTCGCGTCCCACGTCTCGCGGGGGAACGCCTTCGGGTTAAAGAACAGGCCTTCGTAGCGCACGTTCGGCTCGCTCGGGAAGATGTTGTGGCCGATGTGCGTCTTCCACGCCACATCCCGGTTCTCGGTGGCGTCCTCGCGCAGGTCATCGCTCATGGTTCCGCGGAAAATGAATGCCTGCGGCGCCGTCCACTTCGTGTCCTGCATCGCTGCGTCGAGCTTCTCGGGGGCGTCGAAGGAGAGCTTCGCCCACTGCGAAAGCGCCTCGTTGCGCAGGTGGAACTCGCCCAACGGGTTGGCGTAATGGCTGGTGAACGCGTTGAAGCCGTGGTAGGGCTTGAACGCCATGAAGTTGATTTCATCCGTGTACACCACGGTCTCCCCAGGGGTGTAGCCGTGGGACTGGATGAACTCGTCGATCTCGCCGTAGTAGCGGCCCGGGTCCGGCGGGAAGCGGTCGGCGCGCTCGCCGAAGCCGTCCGTATCCGAGTACGCCTGGTCAATGTGCGCCTCGTTGAGTGCCGGGATGCGCTGCACGAACGAGAGCGTGCCCGCAGCCACCACGATGATGAGCACCGCGGTGATCACGCGCTGCGTGCGCTCCTTGAAGTGGCCCGGGTAGTAATAATCGACGCCAGCAGTGCGCAAGTCCGCCACCGCGAAGATACCCACGGTGGAAAACAGCAGCATCAGCAGCACCTCGATGCGGAAGCCCAGCAGGGACGTGCCCAGCAGCGACGCAAACATCGAGACGATCACCCAGGTGTAGCAGACCACCACCATCACAGCTAACGACGCCACCTCAGGCACATGCAGGCGCCCAACCATGAAGATCAGGCCCAACACCGACAGCACGCCGATGATGGACAGGGAGAAGAACGGCAGCGGGATCACCGTGCCCTGGGCGGGCAGGAAGTGGTTCGCGGTGTGGCGCACGTCGAAACCGCCGAAGGCCGACTCGTACAGGTACGGCGCCCAACCAATCGCCGCGATGCACAGCGCACCCACCCCGGAAGCCAAAAGGTGCACGACGGGGCCGCGCGCGAACTTGCGGCGGAACCACAACAGCACCGCGATCACCACAACGGTCAGCGCGGCGATCGCAGTAAACAGGGTGTAGAACATGGCGGAAACGCCCAGGTAGAGCGCCAGCACCACCGTGGCTTGCCAGGAGCCCGTCAGTGCCTTGTACGCGGTGACAGCGGCCGCGGGGGCGAAGAGGGCGACGATCGCCGCGTAGGGCTCGTCAGGAGTCTCGGTGAGCACGATGCCCGTCGATACGAGCGCGATCAGCGTGGATACCGGCAGGGAGCCGCACAGCTTCCGCCAAATCGGTACCAGCGCGCACGCCGCGGCAGCCAGGGATACCAGCGCCCACGGCTGGTATACTTCCCAGCCTTCCATGCCCAGCAGGTGCGCGAGGCGCCCGCCGAGCCAGAACCACCCAATCGGGTAGAAGGTAGGCAGGTCCAGGTAGTTCATGTCCTGGTTGGTGGCCACCTCGGTCATCCGGCTCAAGAACTGGGTACGAAAGCCCTGATCCACCTGGATGCCGTCCAGCCACAGGCGGGTCGACGCCAGCGGGATCCCCAACGCCGTAATCACCAGACCAGCCGGGGCCAGCCCGCAGACAGCCTGGCAAAGCACGCGCACCGGCCGCGACAGGCGCTTCCGCACCCACGCCCAGCACGCCAACGCCGCGCACAGAATCACAACGAAAGAGCCGCCCGTGGATAGAGCGCGCGTCACCATCGAGGTATTAAACGCAGGCAGCGACGTGGAGTGCAGCACGTACCACACCGCCAACGTCACCACCGCCGCGCTGGTACCGGCCGCAAGCATGCGCAAGACCGCCGACGTCCATGACACAGCGTCAGGCTCGTAGTCGACGGTCTTGAACTCCAGCGTGGGTTGGATGGATGTATCTGTCATGCACTCAGTTTGGCACATCGCAGCGCATCCACCACGTTCCCCGCCGGGAATTAGAAGTTGAGCTTGCGCATAATCCCTGCCGGGATGTGCTGCAGCACCAAGGAAATCGGGCCGAACAGCTTGTGCACAAACACGCTTGGCTCGCCCTTCAACGCAGCCTCAACAGCAGTCTGCGCCACCTCTTCCTTATCGACGGTCAGCGGAGCCTCCTCCAGCCCATCCGTCATCTTGGTACGTACCTGGCCTGGGCGAACCACAGTCACCTTCACGCCGGAGTCACGAAGCGCCTCACCCAACTGGAGGTAGAAGGCATCCATGCCAGACTTCGACGCGCCGTACACAAAGTTGGAGCGACGCACGCGCTGGCCCGCAACGGAGCTCATCGCGATGATGGTGCCGTGGCCCTGGCGCTTCATCTCCTGGCCCAACAGCACGCCGACGGACACGAACGCGGTGTAGTTCACCTGCGCCGACTCCACGGCTGCCGCCTGGTCCTGCCACAGCTGCTCCTGGTCACCCAGGGTGCCGAAGGCAACCACGGCGACGTCAACATCGCCACCGGAGAACGCCTGCTTGATCACGTCCGGGTGAGACGCGAAATCGGTCGCGTCGAAGTCCAGGACCTCAACGGAGCCTGCACCTGCGTTGGTGACCTCAGCAACGGCGGCGTCGATACGCGGGGAGTTCTTGCGAGCTGCAAGCGTGACATTCGGGTTGCCTCCGCGGGACACGAACTCGCGCACAATGGCGAGGCCGATGTCCGAGGTGCCACCCACGAGCAGAATGTTTTGCGCTTGGCCTACTGCATTCAACATGTGAAAAATCTCCTTCAGTTCATTCAGCTAGTTCAGCTCGAGGCGGCGGGACATGTCGGAAGCGAAGACGCCGGTCGGGTCGATCTCGCGGCGGGTCTTCAGCCAGCCCTCCAGACCTGGGTACATCTTGTGGAACTTCTCCGCCGACGTACGGGACTCCTTCGCCAGGTAGAGACGGCCGCCGAACTCCATCACCTGGTCATCCAGGCGGTCCAGGAACTCGTTGAGGCCCGGGCGGATCGGGAAGTCCACACAGACGTTCCAGCCCTTCATCGGGTAGGACAGCGGCGCGCGGTTGCCCTCGCCGAACAGCTTGAACACGTTCAGTGCCGTGTAGTGGCCGGAGGACTGGATCTGGTAGATGATGTCCTTGAACGGCTCCACAGCGGTCGTCGGCACCACGAACTGGTACTGCAGGAAGCCCGCGCTGCCGTAGCCGCGGTTCCACTCACCAATCAGGTCGAGCGGCTGGTAGAACTGCGTCAGGTTCTTGATGTCGTTCTTGCTCGGGGCGCCCATCATGTAATAGGCCTCGCCGATGGCGGACAGCGTCAGCTTGTTCATGGTCCACGACGGGAAGATGTCCGGCACCGTCATCAGCTGAGGCGCCTTGAAACGCAGCGGGTCCTTCGCCAGCTTCGGCGCGTACTCCTCCAGCTGAGCCAGCGTCGCCAGCGAGCCACGGGAGATGGTGGAACGGCCCGTCTTCGGCGGCGCGGAGATGGCGTCGAACCATGCGGAGGAGTAGGTGTAGTTGACTTCGGAACCGTCCGAGTGCAGCGCGATCGTCTCATCCAGGGTGCTGGTGCGCTCCGTGTCAGACAGGAAGTACGCGGTCTCCGTCTTGGTCATCTGGATGCGTGCGCGCAGGATGATGCCGGTCAGGCCCATGCCGCCGACCGTCGCCCAGAACAGCGTGCCGTCCGGGTCGTCCGCGCTGCCTTCCGGCTCGAGGTGCAGGACGCGGCCGTCCGCCACCAGCAGCTCCATGGAGACCACGTGGTCGCCGAAGGAACCAGCGGAGTGGTGGTTCTTACCGTGGATGTCCGGACCGATCGCGCCACCGATGGTGACCTGGCGGGTGCCCGGCAGGACCGGAACCCACAGGCCGTACGGCAGGGCCGCCTTCATCAGCTGGTCCAGGTTGACGCCCGAGTCCACGTCGACGATGCCGGTCTCCGGATCAATCGAGTGGATCTTGTTCAGCTCGTTGATGTCGATGACCAGGCCGCCACCGTTCTGTGCCGGGTCGCCGTAGGAGCGGCCCAGACCACGGGCGATGACGCCGCGGCGAGCGTGCTCAGGCAGGCTCTCGTTATCCTGCGCGACCTGTGCGACGGCTTGCTTGATGACCTCCACGTCAGGCGTGGACAGCACATGCGCAGTCGATGGAGCCGTGCGGCCCCAGCCGTAGAGTGACTTAAGATTGGTGTGTAGTTCCATCTCTTTCGCTTCTTCTTGTCGTCGTTGCTTCGCCGAAATGCGAAGACATTCGGTTCGAGTCTAAATGATGTAAGTCGAAAAACCTATAAAAACATCAAACTAAAGGTCCATAAGCTCCCTGATTTCTGCAGGAAGCTCCTCCTGCGACGTAATTTCCGGCTTCCCCGCAGCCTTATGTTCCCGCAGCAGCTCATAGATGCGCCCACGCGACATCGAATCCACAAACGGCAGCTCCTCCGCGAACAGCCTCACCATGTAATCGGACAGCGGCACCTCGACGCGCTGCGCCGCCTCATGAATCTCCTCATGCTTAGTCATGCTTTTCACCCTACTAGTAGCATTGGACACCATGACTGACACGATTCAATCACTTGTCGACGAGCCCACCATCGACTACAACGCCCTCGACGACACCTTCGGCGGCCAGTGCATCCAAGCCGCCTACATCCTCGCCGCCGCCTCCGTCCCCGACTTCACCACGCGCAAAGCGCTGGCCTGGACCCTCCTCGGCGCCGCGAACCTCGCCACCATCGCCGCCTTCAACGCTTTCGACGAGGACCCCCGCAACGACCTGACCGCCGTCCTCGAATCCGAACAGGGCGAAGCCGAATCCATCGCCACCACCTGGTTCACCATCGGCGGCATCGCCGTGGCCGCCGTCGGCGCCTTCGCCGCCGGAGTGCAGGCGCAAAAGAAACTGGCAGGTTGGTTGGGCCGAAGGGGCGTCGCAAAGCCCAACGTGGCAATCGGTACCGTCGCAGCCCTCGCATACCTCGGGGCGAAACAACTGTGAGCGCAATGAAGCAGCAAGCGCTGCCATTCCTCATCATCGGCATCGGCTGCGCCGTCATCGACTTCGGCATCACCTACACCCTCACCGAAGGCGTCGACCTCCAACGCGACCTCGCCAAAATGATCGGCTGGGTCTTCGGCACCGCCACCGCCTACGTGCTCAACTCGCGCTACGCCTTCAAATCCGAAGTCAGCGCGAAGAAAGCCGGCGCCGTCTTCGTGCTCTACGCCTGCACCTTCGCCGTCCAAGTCCTGCTCTACAAATGGACCGAACCGCCACTCATCGCCCTCGGACTCCACAACCCCTGGAAAGATGGCATCAGCTTCGTCATCGCCCAAGGCGTCGCCACCGTGACCAACTTCGTCCTCCAAAGCAAAGTCATCTTTAAGGACGCCTAAAGTCCTCCCGCGCCCCCATCCGCAGCAGACGCAGCCACTGCAGGAAGCCCTTCGGATCCTTCCGCTCCACCAGGAAGAACCACCCGAAGCGCACCACTTCCTGCAGCTTCATCTTCTTCATCCCCTGCTGATTAATGATGTAGCCGCGATTCCTATACGTGAAATACCTTTTCGACTCATTATCCGGCCACTGCGCATGCGCCCTGCCGCCCATAATCGGGTGGAACTCGCCCGACCCATCCGGGTGCAAATACTTCGTGGTCAGCGCCGTGCCATACCGCAGCCCCGACTGCGACAAACGCCGGTGATACTCCACCTCATCACCCCGAATGAACAGGCGATAATCCGGCACACCAATCCGCTCCATCGCCTCCGCCGAAATCAACGCCCCATTAAATAAGGACGCATAATCCGGCAAGAACGAGCCTTCCAGCTCAGCCGTCGTCCGCTTCCACTCCAAGCCCTGACGCAGCGGAAACGCCAACTTCGCCGGATCCCCAATATTCGCCACGACCGGGCTCACCTCATGCAGCCGGTGCTGCTCCGCCACGCGATACAGCTCCTCCAGCACACCGTGATCCGCCGGCCGACCATCGTCGTCCGCGCACCAAATCGCGTCGGCCCCCAACGCCAGCGCCGTCAAAAAGCCATACGCGAACCCGCCAGCACCACCCAGATTCGTCTTCGACGGCAAATACACCGCTCGATCCCCAGCCAACTCCTGCAGCAGTTCCTGAACAGCCTGCTCAGCACCGTTATCCACCACGATCACCCACTGCACCGGGTGCGTCTGGTTCACCACCTGCTCCAGGGAATGCCGCAGCATCTCGACACGCTTATGCGTCACGATCACCGCCGCCGTCGAACCACTACTTTTCAGGTGTGCCGTTCCAGTTCCAGTCATGCCTCATATTGTGCACCATCGGCGGGGCGGGGTGGTGGTGCGTCGGGGTGCGCGTGGTTTTCGCGCTGGTTTTTCGTGTGGTCTTCGTGGTTTTTCGTTCCGGTCGAGGTGTACAAGGAGTGCGACGCTGGTCGCCAGAAATCGGCCGGGCTGGGTGAAAATGCGCGACCTGCATCGCGCGCTTCTAACCTTGGAGGGAAACAGGAGGGCAGGCTGACAAACAGTCGTTCGAAAATTCGCAATATCTGCAAAGTGTAGTAGGTGGATTGTAGTAATCCTCGAAAATGATTGCGAAAAGGGGATTACTACAATCCTGTTACTCCCATTTGGGTTTCAGAGAAGCTCCGGCCAGCGAAAACCGACCGAAACCGGGCCGAACCAGCCCGGCGCCTACTCCGCCTGGAACCGCGTGACCAGGTCGTCGACGTACTGGCCGGCTTCGGGCCCTTCGTAGGCGCCCACGACCTCGGAGACCAGGCCGGCTTTCCTGATTTCGCCTTTGTCCACCCACAGGGCGGTGTTGCACAACTGTGCCAGGAAGTCGTTGGAGTGGGAGGCGAAGACGAGGATGCCGGAGCGCTCGACGAGTTCGGCCAACCGGACGCGGGCTTTGGCCATGAAGGCGGAGTCAACGGCGCCGATGCCTTCGTCGAGGAGCAGGATTTCGGGTTCGATGGAGGTGACCACGCCCAGGGCTAGGCGAACGCGCATGCCGGTGGAGTAGGTGCGCAGGGGCATGGAGAGGTAGTCGCCGAGTTCGGAGAATTCGGCGATTTCGTCCATCTTGGCTTTCATCTGTTTGCGGGTCTGGCCGAGGAAGAGGCCGCGGATGATGATGTTTTCGTAGCCGGAGATTTCGGGGTCCATGCCGACGCCGAGGTCGAAGACGGGGGCGACGCGGCCGCGGACGTCGGCGACGCCGCGGGTGGGTTCGTAGATGCCGGAGAGCAAGCGTAGCAACGTGGATTTGCCGGCGCCGTTGTGGCCGACCAGGCCCACGCGGTCGCCTTCGCGCAGGTGGAGGTTGATGTCCTTGAGCGCTTCGACGACCACGGTGTTGGAGGCATTCTTGCCGATTTTGCCACCGGCGGAGGACATGACTGCCTTTTTGAGTGAGCGGGATTTGGCGTCGAAAATTGGGAAGTCGACGCAGGCGTTGTAGGTGTCGATGGAAACCATGTGTGACTCCTTCTCCTTAGACCCAGTACGGCACGCGGAAGCGCATTTGGCGCATGGCGAGCAGGGCGAGCAGCAGGCCGATGATGGTGCAGACGCCGACGACGATCCAGTGGTAGCCGGCGAGTTCTTGGCCGATCATGGGGGCGCGCACGATCTCGAGGTAGTGGTAGAGGGGGTTGATTTCGGCGAGCATGGCTCGCTTAGCGACGTCGCCGCCTTGCTCCTTGAGCGTGTGGGTGGTCCAGACGATCGGGGTGACGTAGAACAGCAGCTGCACGAGCGCTTCCAGAAGTGGGGCGACGTCGCGGAATCGGGTGGCGATGATGCCGAAGAGCATGGTCACCCACACGCCGTTGACCACGAGGAGTGCCATCGCCGGGATGGCGAGGAGGACTTGCCATCCGAGGTGAATGCGGAACGCGAGCACGAGGATGACCCAGATGACCAGGTTGTGGGCCAGGAAGAGGAGTTGGCGCCATACGAGCCGGTACACGTGGACCGACAGTGCCGACGGCAGCTGTTTGATCAGGCCTTCGTTTTCGATGAAGACTTCCGCGCCGTCCTTGATGCAGCCGGAGATGAATCCCCAGATGATGAAGCCGACGGTGACGTGCGGGAGGAATTCGCGCACGCTGATTTGGAACAGCATGGAGTAGAGGAGGCCGAGGGCGAGCGCCATCACGCCGGTGGCGATGGTGATCCAGAGCGGGCCGAGGGTGGAGCGCCGGTAGCGCTGTTTGATGTCTTGCCAGCCTAGTTGGAGCCAGAGTTCGTGTTGGCCCCATCCGCGGATGAGGTCGCGGAATGCCAGCTTCAGTGTTTTCGACTGTGATTTCGGAGCGTCGTCGTGGTGTGGCTCGGAGGTCATCCTTGCGACGTCGTTTCGGAGCTGGTTTGTATTGTGCACGGTTCATACCCTAGCTTGCGTGTGCGTTGAGCGGTGTTTTGGCAGCATGCTGCGGGTGGGGTGCGCTGCGGTGTTCGGGCGTGCATAATGATTGGAAGTGTTGCCTGGAGGAGGTCGTGGTGTCGTTGCAGTCGTATGACGTTGCTAGTGTGCGTGGGCTGTACACCTCCCTTTCTGACGGCTGGACCTACATGAATGCACATGATTGTCCGCAGATTCCGGAGCGGGTGTCGGCGGCGGTGGCGCGTTCGTTCCGTATGTCGACGGCGGTTGCGCGCCCGGAGCCGCGGGTCGGCTCGCATGCTCGCCCGACTGTCGGTGTGCCCGAGGGGCAAAGTTTTCTTTTCGACGCCCGCTCCGCCATCGCCGACCTGTGCAACGTTTCGCCTGAGCGTGTGGTGTTGGGGCCGTCGCTTCCGGTGTTGTATTCGGCGTTGGTGTTGGCGATGCGCCCGCTGTTTCGGCACCGGTCGTCGGTGGTGGTGTGTAATGCGGACCGCCCGGTGTTGACGGACGCGTTGGCGCGCTGCGCGGAGGATGCGCAGCTGCGTTGGGCGCAGACGGATCTAGCGACTGGCGATGTGCCTGCCTGGCAGTTCGGCGAGCTGGTGGACGGTTCGACGCGCCTGGTGGCGGTCCCTGCTGCGCATGAGGTGCTGGGGTCTGTGGTCCGCGTGGCAGATATTGCGGATACGGTGCGGGATCGTTCCCGCGCGTGGGTGCTCGCGGACGTCTCGGCGTACGCGCCGTATTACCTGATGGACTTCGATAGCTTCGGCGCGGATATTTTGGGCATTGACGTCGCGGAGCTCGGCGGGCCGCAGGTGGCGGCGCTGGTGTTCCGAGATGAGGCGATGTTCGGAAGGCTGGATATGTCGGCGTTGCAGCTCGACGTATCGACGGGCCTCGCCGGCGGGGTGTCCGCCATCGTCGACCACTACGCGCGCCTGGTGGAGGAGCCGGGGCGCCGCAAGACGCGCCGCAACCGGCTGGAGTTCTCGATGGGGCTGACGCAGCGCTACATGCGCGGCCTGCGCGACGACCTGCACACCTTCCTGGGCACGTTGCCGTCGGTGCACATCGTGGGTGTGTCCGGCGAGGCCGCTGAGGGCTCGCGCATGGAGCACACCCCGCGCCTGGTCTTCGGTGTGCACGGCGTGCCGGCAGAGACGGTGCACCAGCGGCTGTTCGCCAACGGCATCGTATCGACGCCCGCTCCGACCACACCGCTACTGCAGGACATGGGCGTGGCCGAGATGGGCGGCGCGGTCGCCGTCGGGCTGGGTCCCTTCAATACGGAAGTGGACATCGAGCAGCTGATCCGCACCGTGGCCTCCCTGGCCTAAGCGGTTTCGACCTCCAGGACTACCTTGCCGGTGTGCTCGCCGGAGTTGAGGTAGGAGTGGGCGCAGCGGGCGTCGATAAGGGGGAAGGTCCGGGAGATGGTCGGTGTGATGTGGCCTGCTTCAATGAGTGGCCACACGTGCTCCACCGTGCTTGCAACGATCGCTGCCTTCATGGGGCGCGGGCGGGCGCGCAGCGTGGTCGCGTGGACGGATTGGCGGCGCGTGAGCATACGGCCCAGGCTCAGCGTGCCCTTCGGCCCGCCTTGTAGCCCAATGACGACGAGCCTGCCGTCCACCGCAAGCGACTTGATGTTGGCCTCCAGATAGGAGCCGCCGATGACGTCCAGGATGATGTCCGCCCAGCCTGCGAGCTCCTCCTCGAAGCGCTGCTCCTTGTAATTGATGAGCCTGTCCGCGCCGAGCTGCCTGCAGTACTCGAGCTTCTCGGCGCTCCCCGCGGTCACGGCGACTTCGCAGCCCATGGCTTTGCACAGCTGGATGGCGAAGGAGCCGATGCCGCCCGCCCCGCCGTGGATGAGCACCTTGTTCCCGGACTGCAACCCGGCGACCATCCCCAGGTTCGACCACACCGTGGCGGCCGCCTCCACAACGCCGGCGGTCTCCGTGAGAGTGAGGTTGGTCGGCTTCGGCGTGAGCTGGCCCTCCGGCACCGCCACGTACTCGGCGTAGCCGCCGCCCGCCAGCAGGCAGCCGACTTCCTCGCCCGGCTGGCGGCCGGTCGTGCCCGGATCGGCGATGGCGCCCGCGCATTCCAACCCCATAATTTCCGACTCACCCTTCGGCGGCGGGTACATCCCCTTCGCCTGCATCAGGTCCCCGCGATTCACACCCGCGGCGTGCACTTTCACCAGCACCTCACCCTCCTTCAGCTCCGGGAGGGGAACGGTAGTCAGCTCGAGGGCTTGCGGGTCCGAGGTATCAGTCTGGACGATGGCCTGCATAGTGTTCGCGTTGTG
This sequence comes from Corynebacterium sp. NML120713, assembly GCF_001875735.1. NCBI lineage: Bacteria > Bacillati > Actinomycetota > Actinomycetes > Mycobacteriales > Corynebacteriaceae > Corynebacterium > Corynebacterium sp. NML120713. The sequence continues at coordinate 11,476 of NZ_MLCR01000017.1, read as the reverse complement.
TGTGTTCTGTGTGCTCATACCGCGCCAGCGTACTGAATTTTCGCGTTCGGCAAGGCGGTGCTGTAGAATCACGCAGCATTGGAGACGTGGCAGAGCGGCCGAATGCACTGGTCTTGAAAACCAGCGAGGGTCACACCTCCAGGGGTTCAAATCCCCTCGTCTCCGCAAGTGAAGGCCCCTTACCGGTTGGTGAGGGGCCTTCGTTTTGTTCCCCGTTCGAGGTGTGTGTACTATGGGCGAAGGTCTGGAGACGTGCCAGAGCGGCCGAATGGGGCTCCCTGCTAAGGAGTTGCCCTCTTTGCGGAGGGCCGCAGGTTCAAATCCTGTCGTCTCCGCCACGCGCCCGTGGCTCAACGGATAGAGCATCTGACTACGGATCAGAAGGTTGGGGGTTCGAATCCCTCCGGGCGCACCAGATGAAACCCCAGTCCACTGTGTTGGCTGGGGTTTGTTGTGTTGCTTGTGCCAGTGTCTCAGTGCCAATGGAGGCCCGATCAGGCTGAATACGTCGCCTTCGCGGCCGTCCTCGCGCACCAGGGTGGCGGTGAGCCCCAGACGGCGGCGAGACTGCAGGTCGGAGGTCATGCGGAACACCGGGGCAGGCAGCAGGTGAACCTCGTCGTAAATGATTAAGCCCCAGTCGCGGGAGTCGAACAGCTCCAGCGCCCGGTATTCGCCCTTCGACTTGCGCGTGACCACTTGGTAGGTGGCGATGGTCACGGGGCGGATCTCCTTCTTCTCTCCGGAGTATTCGCCGATTTCATCCTCCGTCAGGGAGGTGCGGCGCACTAGCTCGTCCTTCCACTGCCTGCCCGCGACGGTGTTCGTCACCAGGATCAGGGTGGTGGCCTTTGCCTTGGACATCGCGGCCGCGCCGACCATCGTCTTGCCCGCACCACATGGCAGCACTACCACGCCCGAGCCGCCTTCCCAGAAGCTATCGGCCGCCATCTCCTGGTAGTCGCGCAGCTGCCATTCTTCGTGTTCCTGCGACAGCTCGATGGGGTGTGCCTCGCCGTCGACGTATCCCGCCAGGTCCTCTGCGGGCCAGCCGACCTTCAGCAGTTCCTGCTTGAGCCTGCCGCGCTCGGAAGGGTGCACAACGATCGAGTCCTCGTCGATCTCTGCGCCCAACATGGGCTTGATCTTTTTGTGACGCCGGATCTCCGTCAGCACAGCCCTGTCCGTCGTCTCTAGCACGAGCCCGTGCGCTGGGTGCTTGATGAGCTTCAGCCGCCCGTAGCGATCCATCGTGTCGGCAATGTCGATGAGCAGCGGCTGCGGGGCGGGGAACCGCGAGTAGGTTTCCAGCACGTCCATGATCTGCTCCGCGTCGTGCCCTGCCGCGCGGGCGTTCCACAGCGCCAGCGGGGTGATGCGGTAGGTGTGCACGTGCTCTGGGGCGCGCTCCAGTTCCGCGAACGGTGCCAGCGCGGTGCGTGCCTCCTGCGCCTGTTCGTGGTCGATTTCCAGCAGCACGGTCTTATCCGACTGCACAATGAGCGGTCCGTTTCCAATGCCCACGCTGTGTGTCACTTCCTTTTTGTTTATCGACGCCACCGCGACGGTGTTGCTCAAGCCAAAGACATCATTTTACGCTGCAGTGGTGCGAACTCGTGCTCCACTATACTGAGACCCATGATTGCTCAGACGGGAAATCTGCGCCAATGGCAGTATTTCGTGGCTTTAGCGGAGACCGGTAGTTTTACAGCGGCGGCAGCGCGACTGGGAGTGAGTCAGCCGCCTGTCTCCAATGCCATTAAGCGCTTAGAAGCTGGTGTAGGTACACCGCTATTTATCCGAGGGGCGGGGGAAGTGAAACTAACCGAGGCAGGGTTGACCTTGCTTCCATATGCCCGGGTGATTAATCGCGATCTTCAGACTATGCATTCGATGATTGACGGTATCCGAAGTGGTGCGCAAAGCGGGTTTCGTTTGGCCATCAGTAGTGCGCTTCCAAGCGAGATAGGATCGCGTATTGCAGCAAAGGCACAGCAGCATGATGGAGTAGTTTTGTCGTCACTGCCTTCTGTTGAGATTCTTGCCCGTGTTGAAGAAGGCGCTATTCATGCGGGGCTTGTTCAAGCTCCGGTTCCCTTGGGTACTCACCGCAGTGCGAGGCAGTTTTCTCTGTCACGTGATCTAGTGGTGCCGCCGGGGTATTCAAGGTTGGATAAGACCTTGTCTCAATTGAATCTGCTGGTGGAGAACCTGAATGACAATTCAAGTGCAGCCAGTGGTTTGGCGAGAGAGCTATTTCGGTCGGGTGTGTCTTGCGAAATTAATGATTCAGAGGATGCTCTAGGTAGGGGCTTATTGATTGGAAGAGGGGAGGGGATGTCTTTGGTATTTCGCGGTTTTCACCAGTTTGACAATGCTATTGAGCTTCCTTCCCGTTTCGATTTTTCCGTGGATGTAGTGGTTCGCCGAGGTGGGATGGACAATGGCGCCGAGGCCATGGCGGTCGCCGAAAGAATTTGTCGAAGGATTAACCAATGACTGCACGGATGGAGATGGCCCTGGAAAACGTGTTGACGCGGTCGGGGTGTGAGGGATGGTGGTGTGCATCGCGACTGCACGATGGGGTGACTATCGGACGCAAACAAGACGAGAAAATTACGGTGGCATCCTTATATAAAATCCGGCTCCTCCACCTCACTTTGGAAGCGATTCAACGAGGTGATCTGGATCCTCGTCTTCGTGTTGACGTTGCACCGTCCAAAGGAACTTACGAAGGGTATGGGTTCGCTGCCTTTGATGACGCAGTGAACGTGAGTCTCCGAGACTTAATGAAACAAGTCGCATCGGTGTCAGATAACGTGGCCGCCCACGAGATTTTGCGTCTACTGCCTGCGTGGGCTCGAGAAGCATTTCTTAAACGGTTTCCACCTCATTATGACTTGCAAGATCGGAATAGCTTAGTGACGGCGGAGAAACAATTGCGTCAATATGTTCAATCCCAAGGGGGGAGTAGTACAGATATAGCGTTTTCTGCAGTCTCTTCGTTGGCGGAAATAACTAATGACTTGGAACAGGTTTGGAAAGACGATAGTGCAGCGGTACGTCGATCTATGTGTGAACTCTTGGGGTTGCAGGTGTGGCGTCACCGTGTTCCTTCAGGCTTTCCTCCAAGCGGCGTTGATATCTATGGAAAAACGGGCACTGTAGGACTTCTCCATGGTGAAGCTTCGATTATCCAGGTTGAGGGCGAGGAGCCCATTGTGGTGTCCATCATGCTGAAACAGGTGGTGCCAGAACAAGCAATGAGTACTCACGATGGTGCTATTGGCGAAGTGGCTAGACTGCTCGTGGACGCTCTTCGTTAGAATTTCTGCCACTTGAATACACACTTCTACCATCGCCTATATGTGAATGAAATGAGACAATTGCATTATGTGATATTGGTGGCATCCAATGCGTCTCACTTAACGTCACTCCCATGATGACTAAGCACAATCGTTTCCGTCAGTCGGTGATTGCACTCTGTTCGCTCTCCGCAGTGATGTTGAGCAGCTGTTCAGCTCTACCGTGGGAATCAGACTCAGACGTATTTCTCAAAGCTTTCAACGCGGGAGATGACAGCAAGGCTGCACGGTATCTGGATCATCCAGACCCGGAGCGCGCCCTTCATGAATTTCGGCAGTCACTTCATGGTGTGAAGGTCAACATCGAAAAATCTGATATTTCCAATGGAAAGCAGAATACTCATGTGACTTGGTCCAAAGATGGTGTGGAGTTGGAGAGCAATGGTCGGCTCGTCCTTAGTGGACAGGATGGTAAGCCTCAATGGTTGCCTTCGATCTTCGAAGCTCAGTTGAGCGATGATTCCGCACTCTTTTTTGCTGAAGATAAACAGTACGATCTTCCAATTAAAGATCGCTTGGGCAATGATTATATGACCTGGACGAAAGTTATTCAGGTACGAGGTCGCAAAGATATAGCCTCTAGAGCGCAGGAATTGGCCCAGATTTTTGCACCAGTGTCTCCCACAACGACTAAGGAGTGGATCGAGCAGACCTTGGGAGAGTCTCAGGATGAAGACACCGTGCTCCTCACTTTGAGGCAGGAAGAATTCCGGAAGATACAAGAGCAACTTAGGACCTTTGAGGGAATTTCCACTGTGGAGCAGGGGCGTCTCTTAAGCGTGTCCAAAACTCTTAACTCTCCGATGGATGCTGAATTGAACAAATATTGGGAGTCAGTGCTCGATGCTAATTCAGGATGGTCGATACGCGCTGAGAGTTCACAAGGTATGACGACGGTAGCCTCTGAGCCGCCTCGCCGAGTTCAGCCAATCGTAACCACTCTGGATAACACACTGCAAAGCGCAGCAAAACAAGCAGTGGACAGTGAGCAACGTGCCGCAGTTCTAGTCGTGCTCAATCCTAGAACAGGAGGTGTCCTTGCCGTTGCACAAAATGACAAGGCAAATAACCAAGGGCCAATCGCACTCACCGGGCTATTCCCACCGGGATCGACGTTCAAAACTGTGACCACAGCGGCGGCACTAGAGGCAGGGGCAGTCAGCATGGATGAGGAACTACCTTGTCCTAGCAATATCACCGTCGCTGGACGCAAGATTCCCAACGATCATGACTTCGATCTAGGTAGCGTTCGACTGGAAGAAGCTTTCGCCCAATCATGTAACACAACCCAAGCGGTCATTTCGGATCGTTTGGGAGAAGATGATCTGCAACGGACTGCTTTAGAACTCGGAATTGGCTCCGACTTCGACGTACCAGGGATGACCACACTTACTGGTTCGGTGCCGCGGACACCGGCTGGACCTCCTCGTGTGGAGGCTTCTATTGGACAGGGCGAGGTTCTAGCTAGTCCATTTGGGATTGCGCTCATGCAATCGACTGTCGCTAACGGCGGCTTGCTTGTTCCTCCACAGCTCATTCAAGGCGAACAGACAGTAGTGAATAAACAGGCAGACCAGCATGTCAGCGATACAACTATTCAAAGCCTCCGGACGATGATGAAATCAACAATTGACCACGGTTCAGCTAGGTCGTTGAGTGATCTTAGTGCACTTGGCGGAAAGACTGGTACAGCAGAAATTGATGGCAAGCTTTCCAATGGCTGGTTCGCTGGAACGACAGGGGAATTGGCGATTGCGTCCCTTGTAATCGAAGGAGATTCTTCTCAGCCAGCTGTGGAAATGGCCGGGCGTTTCCTTCGCTCGCCGGATGTTCAGAAATTCTCTGGAATTCAATAAACTTGCGTCATAACCTCTAGCACGGCACGTCCACCGCAGCGATGCGGTGGGGTTGGATCGTGAGGCTCTCCCCGGTGGATTCGAGCACCGCGGAGATGGTGGAGGGGGTCATCATCACGATGGAGATCCAGTCATGGCTGGTGGCACCCGCATAGTCCACGTAGTGCAGGCGCACCTGTGTGCCCGCGGTATAGGCGCGGCGCAGCTCGGACATGATCTCCCGCGGCGAGCGGAAGGTCCGGGTGTCCGAGGCCTTCGTGCCGTCCGCCGGGTCCACGGCGATGGCCTGGTCGTGGGCGCGGCGAAAACCCTCCACGGCGCCGTCGATCTCCGAGGCGATCTCGGTGGAGTCCCCAGTGATGTCCATGATGTTGCGCTGGGGAGTATCCACGCGAGACGGGACACGAGCCGAGTGGGGTTCGGTGGCGGAGCCCTGCTGGAATGCCCTGGTGGCGTCGTCAATCAAATACCGCAGGGACTGGGGAACGGACGAGAGACCGCCGGGGGACATGCGATCCAGGAAGGCCTCGATGTCCTTCCATGGGGCGTCATAGCGCCCAATGGACGTAGCCCTTATTGTCTAGCACTTTCGTGACCTGGTCATATGTCCGGGCCGATTTTTCGTATTGCGTCCTTTGGCACTCAATCGGCTGGGAGGGACACCAAATTCCCTCCCAGCCCATCAGCGAACTGGGAAAACGCCGAGCCCGTTCGCGCGAATTGGCGAATCTGGTGCGCGCGCATATGCGGGCCGGTAGCGTCGTGCGTACACACACGCACCGAAAGGAATCGCACTATGCAACTGATGACACTTCGCCAACCCGGCGGAACCACGACCGCCGCGCGCCGCACCGGGAAAACGACCGCAGTCAAGCTTGACTTTCAAGATGTCGGCGAGCTCCTCGCCCAAGAAAACTGGCAGGAGCTTGCCGCGGCAGACGGGGAGCAGGTCACCTTCCAGGACAAGGATCTCGCGCCAGTTGTGCCTCGCCCGGGCAAGGTCATTTGTGTCGGCCTGAACTACGCGAACCACATCAAGGAAATGGGTCGTGAGCTGCCGAAGGTCCCGACGCTGTTCATTAAGTTTGCTGACGCCCTCACCGGCCCCTATGACGATGTGAACGTTCCCGAATGGGCCAGGGGAGCCCTGGATTGGGAGGGGGAGTTGGCGGTTGTGATTGGGAAGAGGGCGCGTCGAGTAGCAGAGGCTGACGCGGCTGACTACATCGCGGGCTACGCGGTGGCCAATGATTACACGATGCGCGACTACCAGTACTCCACCCTGCAGTGGCACCAGGGCAAGTCCCTGGAGAAGTCCGCGGGATTCGGGCCGTGGCTGACCACTCGCGACGAGTGGGCGGGTGCGGGTCAACTCACGACGCGCCTCAACGGCGAGGTGGTGCAGAACGATTCGACGTCTGACCTGGTGTTCACGCCGGAGTTTCTGATTGAGTACATTTCGCACATTTACCCGCTGAACCCCGGCGACACCATCTTGACTGGTACGCCGGGCGGGGTTGGGCATGCGCGCGACCCGAAGCGTTATGTGGGCGACGGGGACGTCGTCACGATTGAGATTGAGGGGTTGGGGCGCATCTCGAACCGCACTGTGTTCGAGTAGCGCCCGGCGCCCTTACTTCGCTGGGGTGGTGGGGACGACTGGCGCGGTGGTGGTCACTGAGCCGGTCGGCTGCTGGCCCTGGTTGCCGGAGCTGCCGACGGTGATGTCGATGTCCTTGACGTTCGGGATGCAGCTGCGCAGGCCGGCGATCGCCAGCAGGGTCACCACGACGCCGACCAGGCCGCCGCCGACCGCAGTCAGCGTGTTTGCGTCGACGTTGAGGGAGCGGGCGGTGTCGCGGAGTGCGCGGTCAATCGAGTTCTTATCGACGCCCGCAGCCTGAATACCGAGCTGGTTCGACAGTGCAACCGGGATTGCGGCCAGCAGCGGAAGGCCGAGGCCGACCAGGGTCGCGATGCAGCGTGGGTCGGAGATGCCGCCCTCGGCGCCGACGCGCGCGTTCAGGTTCGAGGAGCCGCCATTGCCAGCGCCCTGGCCCTGGCCTTTGTCGCCTTGGCCGCCGCGCTTGGAGGAGCCGCCGCCGGAGCTGAGCGGGATGCCCTGCACGTTCGGGTTCGCGTTATCGGAGACCTTGATGTCTGGGTTGCCGTTGTTGTTGCCGTTGTCCGAAACGTTGACGGTCGGGTTCGCGTTGTTGGTGACCACGACGGTCGCCTTAGCGTTGTCAGAGATCTTCACGTCTGGGTTGCCGTTGTTGTTGGCGTTATCGGAGACGTTGACGGTCGGGTTGGCGTTGTTGGTGACCACGACGTTTGGGTTGCCGTTGTTCGACGCGTTATCGGAGACGTTGACGGTCGGGTTCGCGTTGTTGGTGACCACGACGTTTGGGTTGCCGTTGTTCGACGCGTTATCGGAGACGTTGACGGTCGGGTTCGCGTTGTTGGTCACAACAACGGACGCCTTGGCGTTATCCGAGATCTTGATGTCCGGGTTGCCGTTGTTCGACGCGTTGTTGTTCGCGTTATCGGTGATGTTGACCGTCGGGTTCGCGTTGTTGGTCACAACAACGTTTGGGTTGCCGTTGTTGTTGCCGTTGTCGGAAATGTTCACGGTCGGGTTGGCGTTGCCCGTGATGGTGACGTTGCCGTTGTCGTGGACCTTGGCGTTATCCGTGACAACGACGCTGACCTGCGGGTTACCGTTGTTGGAACCGTTGTCGGAAATGTTCACGGTCGGGTTCGCGTTGCCGGTGACGGTGACATGGCCGTTGTTGTTGCCGTTGTTCTCGATGCGGATCGCGCCGTCTTCAACCTTGACGATGCCCTCGAGCGCGCCCTTCAGGCTGCCGAGCAGCCCGCCGCCCGAGCCGCCCTTGCCGTCCTCACCAGAGCCGCCGGAGCCGCCACCGATGAGGCCGCCGAGCAAGTTACCGATAGCGCCGCCGATGCCGCCGGTGCCGCCGCCGATCAGGCCGCCCAGGATCGGGCCGAGGACGCCGCCGACACCCTTCGCGATTTCCCCGCCAGTGGTCTGCGGGTTGGTGGCATTGATGCGGATGGTGCGCTCGACGGTGGAGGTGCCGTCGCTAATTTTGACTGGCAGGTCGAATACGCCCGGGGTGAAGGTGGCAGGTGCGTTGACCTGCACTTCGCCGTTGAGGTTGGTGAAGGACCAGAGCGGGTACTTCGCGCCGCTGCGCTCAATCGTGACGTTCTCCGGCAGGGTGAGGCCCGGAACCGGCTTCACGCGCTGCTTCTCGAAGTCGACTGAGTAGATCTTGCTGAAGTCCGGCAGGTCGCTTTCCCACTCGGCGGGAGGCATGGTGTCGGTGAGCTTGACCTTCAGGGTGCCGGAGTACGGCTCGCCCTCCTTGGGCGTGATGGTGACCGGAATATCCGCGCTACCAGCCTTGATGGCGTTGTTGAAGGTGATCTTGTTCCACGGCTTCCCGATGGTCAGGTTGCCCTCCGCATCGACGGTCACCGGCCAGCGCGTGGTGCTGTCCCAGTAGGTCGACGCGATCTTGTCGCCGGGCTCGAGCTTGGCGTCCGGCACAGGCACTGTTTCTTTGTTCCAGAAGTTCTCGGCCTCGTAGGTCTTGTCGAAGTCAAACTTCGGCGCCTCAGGGGCTGGGGCTTCCTCGCTTGTCGACGTCCCCTCCGACTCTGCTGGTGCTTCCGGTTCGGAAGACTCGGCTGGTGTCTCCGGTTCGGAGGACTCAGACGGTGCCTCGGACTCAGCCGTGGTGGTTTCCGGCGTGGTGGTTTCTGCCGGGGTCGTCTCCGGAGTGGTGGTTTCCTCTGCTGGCTTTTCGTCCTTGACGGCGATCTTCAGCGTGGCCTCGTAGGGCTCGCCGGAGGCCGGGGTGACCTTGATCGGGATCTCGACGGTCTTGCCGACCTTGCTGCTGAACGCCAAGCCGTCGCTCGGGCGCCCGACGGTCAGGACGCCGTGGTCGTCGAAGGTCACCTTCCACCGGTACGTGCCGATCGTCTTCCAGTTGTAATAGGTCTCTACCTTGTCGCCCGGGTTCAGGGCGATGTCTTTGAGCGGGACCGAATCAACGTCCCAGAAGTTGACCTCTTCTGGCGTGTCGAAGTCGGATGCCTGCGTCGCCACTGTCTGGGCGTGGGCTGCGGGGAGGTCGGACGTCGAGACGCTGACGAATGGGGCGACCAGCGCGATCGAAAGCGCACCGGCGGCGATAGAGATGCGCTTTGTGCGCGTGCTGTATGCCATAAACTTGTCCTTTGCTCAAGAGCGGAAACGCTGCACTGGACCTGCAGCACAGGTATGTCACAGATTGATATCGTTTCTGTTCAGTAAAACTTAACATTCCCACCCCCGCCCAAGGCGAGGAATGTAAAGAGATAGGCAAAACATGCAGGTAGTTCGGTGGTCGAAAGGTGTGCTATTCCACCTCCGGGGGTAGGTGCGGCTACGCTTGCAGTGCTTGACTTGGCCAATCGTGGTGAGGTGAAAGGACGTGGAGATGAAGATCAATGACCCCGAGCAGCTCTACGAGCTCGAGCGGCGGCTGGAGGACCACGACCCTGAGATAGAGGAGCTCTCCGAGCTTCAGGAGCAGCTGAAGCACGTCCGCCTCAAGGACATTATCGCGATGATTGAGCGCACCGATGTCACGAACGGTGCGAAGATTCTGCGTCTGCTGTCGCCGGAGCGCTCTGCGGTCGTCTTCGACGTGCTGGACCCGGCGCACCAGGCAGACATGGTCACCGCACTTGGCGACGAAGCCGTCGTCGGCTTCTTCGACGCCCTCGGCGCCGAGGACCGCGTGGCCCTCCTCGACGAGCTTCCTCCCGAGGTCGCCGCCCGCCTCATGCACGAGCTCGACGAGGACGACCAGCGCGTTACCAACGTCGTCCTCGGCTACGAGAAGGGTACCGTCGGCCGCACCATGTCGCCGGAGGTGCCGCTGGTCACGCCAGAGATGACGGTCAAGGAGGTCGTCGATAATCTCCGCGAGAACGTCGACAGTCTGGAGACGATCTACACCGTCCCCGTCACGGATACGCACCGCACGCTCGTGGGCATCGTTTCTTTACGACGCCTCTTCCAATCCAACGCCAACCAACCCGTTTCCGAGGTCATGCGGGAAGCGCAGTACGCCTACGCCTCCGACGAGGCTGAGGACACCGCGCGCTGGTTCCTGGCGTCGAACCTGCTGGCCTTGCCGGTCGTCGATAATGAGCACCACCTGGTGGGCATATTTACATACGACGAGGCCCACGACATCGTCGAAGAAGCGGACAGCGAGGACACCGCCCGCCTGGGTGCGTCCGAGTCCCTGAAGCGCCCGTACCTCTCAACGCCGGTGCAGGCCCTGGTCAAGAGCCGTATCGTGTGGCTGCTGGTGCTTGCGGTCTCCGCGATTCTGACCGTGCAGGTGCTCGGTATCTTCGAGGACACGCTTGAGAAGGCCGTCGTGTTGTCCTTATTTATCCCGCTGCTGACGGGTACCGGCGGTAACACCGGCAACCAGGCCGCCACCACCGTGACTCGCGCGCTCGCACTCAATGACGTCCGTAATCGCGACGTGGCTAAGGTGGCGTGGCGCGAAATGCGGGTGGGTATGCTTCTCGGTGCCGTGCTCGGAACGTTGGGGTTTGTGCTGGCAGGGCTGGTGTTCGGGCAGTCGGTGGGCATTGTCATTGGGTTGACGCTGCTGCTCGTATGCACGATGGCCGCAACCGTGGGCGGTGTGATGCCAATCATCGCTAAGACCATTGGCGCCGACCCAGCCGTGTTCTCTAACCCGTTTATCTCTACGTTCTGTGATGCCACCGGTCTGATTATCTACTTCTTTATTGCGAAGGCGGTTCTGGGCATCTAACAGGCGTTTTGCTGCACTCGCAGTTTCGGTGTAGAGTCTCTTTCGTTGCCTACAAGGCAGCAAAACACCGCGCCCGTGGCTCAACGGATAGAGCATCTGACTACGGATCAGAAGGTTGGGGGTTCGAATCCCTCCGGGCGCACCAAATAAAACCCCAGTCCACCGCGTGTGGGCTGGGGTTTCTGCTTTATTCTTTGAGGCGGTGCCAAAAGATTGCACGCGTGGGGATTGAGGGTGTGAATCCCACTGTCGGGCTTAAGGGACATTTTGTGTGTTTTTACGGCGTGTCGCGATAAGGGACATTTTGTGTGTGTTTAGCTGCGTCCAGCCCACCCTTTTCTCACGCCTAAGCTGGGGTTCCACTGACCATCAATGCCGG
>NZ_MLCR01000012.1:0-79109 GCF_001875735.1 Corynebacterium sp. NML120713 | reverse complement strand
TGGTGGTATTCGGTGTTGATTTCTCGAAACGGGCGAATGGAACTGTTTTGAAAACCATATCTGGTTGCTGGCCGAGGTCATCCCGGGAAACCGGATAGATTTACACACACAAAATGTCCCTTAAGCCCCAAGCCAGCCCAAACACAAAAAGAACCGGCCCTCCCGAAGGAGGGCCGGTCCGTTTGTGCCCGGGGGGGGACTTGAACCCCCACGTTCTTGCGAACACTGGCACCTGAAGCCAGCGCGTCTGCCAATTCCGCCACCCGGGCGGGCACTGGAACAATATAACACCCTTACATAGAGAAGTGCCAAATCCGCATGTCATGGGGCGTAAAGGTGTTTCACGCTAGGTTGTGTCGGAATGCGCACCTATACTAACGGGGTTAAAGAAAGGAGGTGCATGCGGATGGGAGTCATGGATCGATTGGCAAAGCTGGACAGTTCGTTGCAGCGTGGCCTGGATAATTCGATGGCGGCGCTGTTTGGCGGCAAGGTGGTTCCGGCTGAGATCGAGGAGCTGCTGAAGCAGGAGGCGCAAGACTCTGTTGTGGTGACTGACCATGATGAGTTTGTGGTGCCGAATGTGTTCGCGGTGGGTGTTTCTTCGAAAGATTTGGAGAACTTGTCGCAGGAGCGTGACCTGCCGGTGCACCTCGCGGAACAACTGACGCGGTATGTGCGCAACCAGGGTTGGTTCTTTGATGGGCCGGCGGTTGTGCGGATCGCGGAGGAGTCAGGGCTGCGTACGGGCCAGTTGCGGGTCAGTTCTTATATTGATCCGCAGCCGGAGGTCGCGAGTGGGTTTGATGCCATTGTGGCGGAGCCTACGAAGCGGTCGAAGGGCGGTAGGCACCGTCATGCGGCGAACCAGGATCAGGAGGATCACATGCATGAGCCAAATACGATGACGCCGGTGGAGGGTGGCGAAGCGACGGTGAGCCTGCTGCTGCAGGATGGGTCGTCGCGCACCTACCTGGTGCATGAGGGTTCGAATATTTTGGGCCGGTCGAATGATGCGGATTTCCGCCTGCCGGACACGGGTGTGTCGAGGCAGCACGCGGAGATTACGTGGGATGGCCAGGTTGCGGTGTTGGTCGATTTGCAGTCGACGAACGGCACGACGGTCAACGATGAGCCCGTAGAGAACTGGATGCTTGCCGACGGCGACGTGATCACCCTGGGGCACTCCCACATCGAGGTGCGCATCGTGGAGCCGAGGGCGTCGTCCCCGGCGACGCCGGACCCGCAGGAGGGCGCGCCGCGCTACACGGATGCGGCGTCGCACCCGCAGACAGAATTTTTCCAGGCCTAAGGGCATAACTGGCTGAACAAGCCCTGACTTGAAGGAGCTCCTTTGTTGGATTCCGCGGTGATCCTGAGCGCACGCTTCGGGCTGCTCGCGCTGCTCTGGCTGTTCATTCTGCTGGTGTTGTGGGTGCAGCGGAAGAATGTGCGTGAGGTGGGTGGAGCTGGGCGTCGACAAGTGAAGCAGGCGGGGAAACCGCTTGTGTCGCGTGAGAAGGTCCGGCAGATTGCGGTCGTTGAGGGGCCGCTGCAGGGCTCGCACATGGAGATTGCGAGTGTGGAGCATGTGACGCTGGGCCGCTCGCCGGATAATGACTTCCAGCTTGGGGATGACTTTGCGTCTTCGCGGCACGCGCGACTGTTCCGCCGTGGCAGTGACTGGTTCATTGAGGACCTAGACTCCCGCAACGGCACCTTTGTGCAGGGTATGCGCATTGACCAGCCGGAGCGGGTGTCGGTGGGGACGAATATCAAGATGGGGCGCACGATTGTGAGGTTGATGCCATGACGCTGCGGTTGAATTTTGTGGCGGCATCGGACAAGGGTCTGGTGCGTGGAAACAATGAGGATTCCGCCTACGCGGGCCCTCACCTGCTGCTGCTTGCGGACGGGATGGGTGGCCACGCTGCGGGCGAGGTTGCCTCACAGTTGATGGTCAGCCACATGGAGCACCTCGACCGGGACCCGGAGGACGCCGACATGTTGGCGCTGCTCGGGGCGGCTGCGGATGATGCGAACGCGACGATTGAGCGTTCTGTGGCGCAGCACCCGGAGCAGGAGGGCATGGGCACGACGCTGACGGCGTTGATGTTCAACGGCGCGGAGTTCGGCCTCATTCACGTGGGCGATTCCCGCGGGTATTTGCTTCGCGACGGCCAGCTTCGCCAGATCACCGAGGACGACACGTTCGTGCAGTCCCTGGTCAACGAGGGGAAGCTGGACCCGGAGGACGTGTCGAGTCACCCGCAGAAGTCGTTGATTTTGAAGGCGTACACGGGCAACCCGGTGGAGCCGCACCTGGAGATGGTTCAGGTTCGCGCGGGGGATCGTGTGTTGTTGTGCTCGGATGGTTTGTCGGATCCGGTGACGGCGTCGACGATTGGGGAGGCGCTTGGTCAGGGCACCCCATCGGTGGCGGCGCAGCGGCTGATTGAGTTGGCGCTGCGTTCGGGTGGGCCGGACAACATCACGGTGGTCATCGCTGATGTTGTGGAGGTCAACGACGGCGAGGAGCACCCCGACTTGCCGACGTCCCCCGCGCTGGCGGGCGCGTTGGCGCCGGAGTTCGAGTCAACGCACCCGGATTCTTCGGCGTCGCGGGCGGCGGCGTTGATGCGCAAGTCGGAGACGATTCCGCCGAACCATAATCGTGGGGGCGGCCGTGATGGGTCGCAGCCCGGCGCGGGTGAAGCGTCGGCGGACGAGGAGGATGACCAGCGGTTTCGCCGCAAAGTGAACATTTGGCCGTGGGTGCTGTCCGCGTTGGTGATTGTGCTGATGTTGTCGCTGGCGGCGGTGTTGTGGACGAACGATAGGCTCAACGACCGCTATTTTTTAGGCACCGACGGCGACGACGGCCACTTCGCGATTGAGCGGGCCGTCGGGACGTCGTTGTTTACGGAGCCGCGCCGCGAGGTGATTCAGCGGGCGTGCATTAATGAGCAGAACAAGTTGCAGATTGTGTCGTCGAACTCGGTGCCGCAGGACTGCGTGATCTTCGGTATCAATGACCTGCCGGAGAGCCAGCTGAACACGGTGGAGAACTTCAAGGGCGGCACGTATGACGATGTGCTGGGGATCCTGAACCGGTTGGCTGGTGAGGCGTTGCCGGTGTGCGTCGATAATGATGCGGCGAAGGACGCCCCGCAGGGCGCGTGCCGGGAGGTGAAGTAGCGATGTCTCGTGTGTTTCGGCGTGCGAAGGAGCTGTTCCTGCTGCTGTGCTCGGCGGGGTTGCTGCTGCTGATGCTGTTCGGCCTGGAGCTGAGCCAGGGCCGCACGATGTCGACGGAGATGTTCTACCTGGTCGGCGGGTTCGTGGGCGTCTACGCGATTGCCCACGTTGCGATTTCACTGGCGGCGCCGCACGCGGACCAGCTGCTGCTGCCGCTGGTCTCGCTGCTCAACGCGATTGGCCTGGTGGTGATTTACCGCCTGGACCTGGCGGAACGCGCTGGCTACCCGCCGCTCGCGGAGCGCCAGGTGATGTGGTCCCTGGTGGGTGTGGTGCTGATGGTGTGCACGCTTGTGATTGTGCGCGACCATAAGGCGCTGGCCCGCTACTCCTACCTGCTGGGCCTGCTTGGCCTGGTGCTATTGGCGTTGCCTCTGGTGTGGCCGCAGCCGCCTGGGTTCGCGGATGCGCGGATCTGGATCTGGCTGGGCCCGTTCTCGATTCAGCCGGGTGAGTTCTCGAAGATCCTGCTGCTGGTGTTCTTCGCCCAGCTGCTGGCGCAGAAGCGCGCCCTGTTTACGGTGGCGGGCAAGACGCTGCTGGGGATGAGCTTCCCGCGCCTGCGCGACTTGGCGCCGATTTTGGCGGTGTGGGCGATCGCGATTGCGATCATGGCGGTGTCGAACGACTTCGGCCCGGCCTTCCTGCTCTTCGCCACGGTGTTGGGCATGGTGTACTTCGCCACGGGGCGTACGTCGTGGCTGGTGATCGGCGCAGGCCTGGTGGCTGTTGGCGGGTACACGGTGTACCAGGTCAGTGAGAAGATCCAGGACCGCGTCGCCAACTTCATGGACCCACTGGCCAACTTTGACACCACGGGCTACCAGCCGTCGCAGGCGCTGTTCGGCCTGTCCTGGGGTGGGCTGACCGGCACCGGGTTGGGCTACGGCCACCCGGAGATGGTGCCGGTGGCGCACTCGGATTACATCCTGGCGGCGATTGGTGAGGAGCTCGGGCTCGTGGGTGTGGCCAGCGTGCTGTGCCTGTTCGCCATCTTCATTACCCGCGGCTACTCGGCGGCGCTGCAGGTCAGTGACACGTTCGGCAAGTTGTTGGCCGCAGGCTTAGCGACGACCATCGCTATCCAAATCTTCGTGGTCGCCGGAGGGATCTCCGCGATGCTCCCAATGACCGGGCTGACCACGCCGTTTATGTCCGCTGGTGGCTCGTCGATCATGGCGAACTACGTACTGCTGGCGCTGCTGCTGCGGATCTCGAACGCGGCGAACAAGCCAGCAGAGTTTGATGCTTCGGCGATGGGTGCCCAGGCACCGGAGGCGGTGAGCGCACGATGAACAAATCCATTCGCTTAGGCGCGGGCATTGCCCTGCTGCTGATTGTGGCGCTGCTGGTGAACTTCACCGTGGTGCAGGGCTTCCGCGAGGAGAAGTACGCGCAGAGCCCACTGAACTCGCGCACTGTGGTGGAGCTGCGCCAGATCAATCGCGGCCAGATCAGTGCCGGCGGGCAGGTGCTGGCGGAGTCCCACCCGCTCGAGGACGGCTCCTACCAGCGCACGTACCCGAACATGCCGTGGTCCTTTGCGCCGGTGCTCGGCTACGTGTCCGACCAGTACGGCACCTCCCAAATCGAGGCCGGCTACAACGGGCAACTGACCGGGGCGGGCTCCGGCAAGTCCTCCCGCTTCCTGCGCACCGGCCTGGAGCAGGACGTGGTGGGCAACTCGGTTGAGTTGAGCATCGACCCGCACCTGCAGGCCCTGGCCTACGAGCAGCTTTCGAACCGCAACTACGAGGGCGCGATCGTGGCGCTACGCCCGTCGACCGGCCAGGTGCTGGCGATGGCGTCGACGCCCTCGTACGACCCGAACGCGATCTCCAACCCTGACACCGCCGAGGGCGCCTGGGCCGAGGTGAACAACAACCCCGGCAAGCCGCTGCTCAACCACGCGACGCAGGACCAGCTGCCGCCGGGGTCGATCTTCAAGATCGTCACCACCGCCGCCGGGCTGCGCAACGGCTACACGCCGGATTCCCCGCTGACGGGCGCGCCGTCCATCACGCTGCCGGGCACGACCGTGCCGCTGACCAACTACGCGGGCCAGGCCTGCGCCGGCGGCGGCCAGGTGCCGCTGCGCACCGCGTTCGCGCTGTCCTGCAACACGGCGTTCGTGCAGATGGGCATGGCCGTCGGCGCCGACGCCCTGCGTGAGGCCGCCCACGGATTCGGCATCGGCGAGCAGTACGACCTCGGCATGCCCAACGCCACCGGTTCGCTCGGCGACCTGCCTGGCGACGCCGAACTTGGCCAGTCCGCGATCGGGCAGCGCGACGTCACCATGACCGCGCTGCAGGCCGCCGTCATGGCGGGCACCGTCGCCAACGAGGGCCGCCGCATGGCGCCGTACGTGGTCAACCGCGTACTCAGCCCCGACCTACGCGAAATCGAAACCGCCAAACCCCACATGCTTTCCGACTCCATCAAACCCGAGGAAGCAAACACCATCAAGGACCTCATGTTCGGCTCCGAGCGCGACACCTGGGGCTACGACGGCAACGGCTTCGCCTCCAAGACCGGCACCGCCGAGCACGCCGAAGGCGCAGCGCCGCACACCTGGTACGTCGCCTTTGACCCGGTGAAGGATGTGGCGGTGGGGGTCGTCGTCAAGAATGGTGGCGGCCTGGGCACCGGGGCGACCGGCACGCAAGTCTCCGCACCACTCGGGCGCGCGGTGCTCTACGCGGCACCCGCAGCGCCAGCTGATGAGGAAGGAACCAACGCGCGATGAACTACGAAAACAAAGACGAACTCCAGAAGCTCATCGGGCCCGACTACCAGCTGCAATGGATCATCGGGCACGGCGGCATGTCCACCGTCTGGCTTGCCGACGACGTCCGCCACGAACGCGAAGTAGCCCTCAAAGTGCTGCGGCCGGAGTTCACCGCGAACCAGGAGTTCCTCACCCGCTTCCGCAACGAGGCCAACTCGGCGGAGGGGATCAACTCCCCCAACGTGGTCGCCACCTACGACTACCGCGAGGTCAAGACCGACGGCGGGTTCCCCATGTGCTTCATCGCCATGGAATACATCCGCGGCGAATCCCTCGCCGACCTCATCGCGCGCGAAGGCCAGCTCAAGGAAGACATGGCCCTTGACGTGCTGGAACAGGCCGCGCACGGCCTCGCCGTGATCCACCGCATGGGGCTGGTGCACCGCGACATCAAGCCCGGCAACCTCATGATCACCCAGAACGGGCAGATCAAGATTACGGACTTCGGCATCGCGAAGGCGGCGGCGGCCGTGCCGCTGACGCGCACCGGGATGGTCGTGGGCACCGCCCAGTACGTCTCTCCCGAGCAGGCCCAAGGCAAGAAGGTCACGGCGGCGTCCGACGTGTACTCGCTCGGCGTGGTCGGCTACGAGATGCTCGCCGGGAAACGCCCGTTCACCGGGGACTCCTCGGTTTCCGTGGCGCTGGCGCACGTCTCCGCCGAGCCGCCCGCACTGCCGATTAGCGTGAGCGCCCCGGCGCGCGAACTCATCGAGATCGCCCTGCGCAAAACGCCAACCCAGCGCTTCCGGGACGGCAACGAGATGCAGCTGGCCGTCGAACAGGTCCGCCAGGGGATGCGCCCGACGCAGCCCGGCGGCGACACGGCCGTCATCGCCATCGAGCCCTCCCCGACCGCGTCCACCCAGATGCTCGCCGACATGTCCCGGCCGACCACGGCCCGGCCCGCCGCGCCGCGGCGCCGCCCGCCCGTGCCACCGCAGGCCCCGGCGCGCGCAGCGATGCCTGTGCGCCCGGCGCCCGCTGACGTTGCTAACACTGGCGCTGGTCAGCGGCGCAGCACCGCCGGCTACTGGGTCGGCATCGTGCTCGGCGTGATCACCCTCGCCGTCATCGGCGGCGTGGCCTGGGCATTCAACAACGGCACCCTCGGCGGCAGCACCCCGAGCAGCACCGCCCCACGCCAAAGCGTGGTCACCCAAACCACCACCGTGGAAACCGAACCGACCTACGAGGAACCCGTCGAAGAGCCGACCACGCACGCCCCCGACACGCCCACTGAGCACAGCAAGCCCAGTAGGCACAGCAGCGCCCCGGCCACGCTCACCATCGAGGACGAAACGCCAACGCAGCCAACCCACACCCGCTCTTCGGTGCCGGAGCAGCGGCCGACGGAGGGGACGTCGATACATACTGAGGCGCCCACGACGCAGGCCCCCAGCGAAAGCCCGGTTGGTGGGGAAATCGGCAATGGTGAACTAGACTTGCACAATCTGCCAAACATCCTCGGAGGAAATGCGTAAATGACAATGATCGCTAACCGATACGAACTCGGCGCCGTCATCGGCACCGGGGGCATGAGCGACGTCTACGCAGCCACCGACACCGTGCTTGGCCGCGACGTCGCCGTCAAAATGCTCAAAATCGACATGGCGCGCGACGAAAACTTCCGCGAACGCTTCCGCAAAGAAGCCCAAAACTCGGCGCGGCTCAACCACACCAACATCGTCGCCGTCTACGACACCGGCACCGAAGAAGTCTCAGGTGTCGACGTCCCCTTCATCGTCATGGAACGCGTCACCGGGCAAAACCTCCGCGACCTCGTGCGCGCCGACGGCCCCTTAAGCCCCCAGAAAGCCGCCGCGTTCCTGCTGCCCGTCACACACGCGCTGCAAGCCAGCCACGACGCCGGCATCATCCATCGCGACATCAAACCCGCCAACATCATGATCACCAACACCGGCGAGGTGAAGGTGATGGACTTCGGCATCGCCCGCGCACTGGATGACTCCACCTCCGCCATGACGCAAACCTCCGCAGTCATCGGCACCGCGCAATACCTCTCCCCCGAGCAGGCACGCGGCAAAGCTGCCGACGCCCGCTCCGACATCTACGCCCTCGGCTGCGTCATGTACGAAGCCGTCACCGGCAAACCACCATTCGAAGGCGAATCCCCCTTCGCCGTCGCCTACCAACACGTCCAGGAAGACCCCATCCCGCCGAGCGAGCGCGTCCCCGCCGACCGCGAACTGACCCCCAACGAGGCCGTCAACCTGGACAGCGTCATCCTCACCGCGATGGCCAAGCACCCGGCGGACCGCTACCAAACCGCCACCGAAATGGGCGAAGACCTGGCACTCCTTAAGCGCGGCGCCGTGACCAACGCCGCCCGCAGCCACCTCGCCGCCCCCGAACCCGAACCCGTCGACCCCTCCGATGATGCCACCATGGTCTCCGAAACCGTCCAGGGCAACGCGCCGCGCCGCGCCCCGCGCCCGGACAGCCGACCCGTCGGGCAGCTGCCGGAGAAGGCTGGCGCCGGAGCAGTCGGCGCTGGGGCTGCTGGACGCTACGCCGCCCACCGCCGCGAACACGAAACCACAACCCCAACCTGGATGAAGTGGCTTGCAATCGGCCTCGGCGCCGCCATCATCGGCGCCTCCGGCTGGCTCGCCTACTCCTACTTCTCCCCCAACAGCGGAGAGACCCACAAGTCCTCCCAGATGGTCATCATCCCGGACCTCGCCGACAAACCACGCGCAGAAGCCGTCGCCGAACTCGAAAACCTCGGCTTCCAGGTCGCCGTCTCCGACGAGCCCAGCCCCGACATCAAGCGCGGCAACGTCATCGACACCAACCCGATCGCCGGGTCCGAACTCCAGCGCGGTACACTCGTCACCGTCACCGTCTCCTCGGGACGCGAGCTTAC
This sequence comes from Corynebacterium sp. NML120713, assembly GCF_001875735.1. Taxonomy (NCBI): domain Bacteria; kingdom Bacillati; phylum Actinomycetota; class Actinomycetes; order Mycobacteriales; family Corynebacteriaceae; genus Corynebacterium; species Corynebacterium sp. NML120713. The sequence continues at coordinate 70,170 of NZ_MLCR01000012.1, read as the reverse complement.
CGACGTCCCCGACGTCACCAACATGGACGCCCAAGAAGCCGCAAAGGTCCTCGAAGATGCCGACCTGGAACTGAATGCGGAGCTGCGTCGAGAAGCCAGCGAAGACGTGCCGAAGGGCGAGATCATCAGCCAGCACCCCGCAGCCGGCACCCAGATCTCCAAGGGATCCAAGGTGACCGTCACGGTGTCCGACGGCCCCGAAATGGTCCAGGTACCGTCGCTGTCCGGCGTCAACGTCAACCAAGCGTCCGCCACCCTCGGCTCCATGGGGCTCCAAGTCACCGTGAACAAGGTCGACTCCGAACGCCCAGACGGCGAAGTCATCGCAGTCGCCGGCGAAAACACCGAGGTAGCCAAGGGCACCACCGTCGAAGTGCGCGTCTCCAACGGCATGCTCATGACCATGCCGAACATCACCCGCATGAAACCCGCCGACGCCGACAAAGCGCTACGCGACGCCGGCTGGAGCGGACGCCTCGTCGAAGGTCCAACCGTCCCGACCGGCGCCCTCGTGGACAACGGCCTCATCGGACACCAAGAAGTCAACGCGGGCGACACCGTCCGACGCGACGCCGCCATCGGCTACAACCTCTGGCAGTTCACCGCCGAACGCCTGATAAGGTAAAAACCCTGATAGCTGGAAAAGCCACCGCACTTGCTTGTAAAGGACTGACATAATGCCAAAGGCAAAAATCACCAAGGACCACCGCCCCGTATCAACCCCAACTGGCGTGTCCCGCACCCCGGTCAAGATCAACACCGGCGGCACCCCGATCTGGTACAAGACCATCATGTTTGGCCTGATGCTGCTCGGCCTCGGCTGGATTATCTTCTACTACATCGCCGGCGACCAGCTGACGTTCCTTGCGGAGCTCGGCCCGTGGAACTACGGCATCGGCTTCGCAGGCATGATCCTCGGCCTGCTCATGACCATGGGGTGGCGCTAGCCTCTGGCGTTTTTCCGGGATTTTTCGTAGATGGTAGTAACAGGATTGTAGTAATCCCGATTTTGGGCCCATTTCGGGGATTACTACCATCCTGTTACTACCATTTGGGTTTTGACGTGCGGTTTAGCGAGCCGCGCGGGCCTTTGCGCGGGCCCGTTCCAGCTCGATTCGGGCGAGGATCTCGTCCATGCGGTGAAGCACATCCGTGAAGCCGTACCGCAGGACGGTGTAGCCCTGGTTGGTTAGCTCGCGTTCGCGTTTGCGCTCTTGCAGGAGGCTGCGGCGGGGGTCGGAGGCGTGTTTGGTGTCGCCGTCGAGTTCGAGGATGACGGAGTCGTCGAAAAGGAAGTCGACGCGGTAGCGCTGCACCTGTGCCTGGAACTGCCAGCCGGTGACGCCGCGGAGGAGGAACTCGGCGCGGGCGAGGGACTCCATGGGGGAATCGGCGTTGTAGACCGCGGCGCGCGCGGCGTCGCGCGCCACGCCGCAGTTGCGGACGCGGCCCATGCGCTCGATGTGCAGCAGGATGTCACGACGGTCAACGTGCGCGATGGAGAGCAGCCAGTCCATAGCGATGAGGCCCTCCTGAAACCCGTGGTAGCGAGCGATATCTATTGCGGTGCGAATAGGTGTGGAAAGACGGATGCCGTACGCGGTAGTGACCTCGGCGGTGCTTATGGCGGAGGTGCGGTAGCGGACGTCGGGTTCCACGAGGTGTTTCGCGGGGCCGCGGCGGCTGGGCGTCGTTACTTCTTGGATCTCTTCGGTGAGGCTGATGACCCACATGCCGTGGATGCGGGCGGCGGTCCTGCCTACGAGGCAGCCTTTGGTCATGGCGCGGGCGGTGGCATAAGCGCGGACGAGGTACCGCTGCCAGGCGTTGAGTTGCCCCCAGGTGCGCGACGGGATGCATTGCGTTCGGTTGAGGCGGCGGTACTCGGGGCTGTGCAGACGGTGACGGAGAGTGCGCGTGTCCACGATGGATGCGAATAGTTCAGTGTTTTCCAACATGAGGTTTAGACGCACAGGAAAGCCGCCAGGTTCCCCACAGGTGTTCGGTAGCGGGGTGGCACGGGGGTGGATTGTTGAACAATCCGCGCACAGAAGGTGTACACATAGGAACAGGGCCAGAAAGGCCCTGACCTGCTCATTTACTATTGTCACCTTATGAAAGGTATAGTCATGCGGTTTATTCGTTCAATGTCGGGCGTTGTAGCAGCCTTGGCATTAGCTGCCGGTACGCTGACCCCAGCCACGGCTCAGACGCTTGAGGAGTCGTACCCCGAAACCCCAGCGACCAATGATGCGCTGCCGATCATCCACACCTACAGGGGATCGGACCACTTGAAGGCGAACGTGCTCAACCCGCGCCCAGTGTGCAACTCCACTGAGGACTACCGCACCATCGTGTACAAGGTGAAGGACAACTTCCTGCCAGTCGGCACGATTTCGACGACCAACCTGACCAAGAACACCATCCCGCTGACGCAGGATCTGGCGCGGACGCAGACGATTTCGGCGTCGGTCAACGGGTCGAAGACTGAGACGATCAACATTGGTGGGTCGGGCTCGAAGGATGGGCTGCAGGGCAACATCGGCTACTCGCTGGCAAAGATGCTGGGCTGGTCGGTGTCCGGAAGCTTGAGCTGGAACGTCGGCCAGAAGATCGGGCCGTACGAGGTTCCGGCGGGCAACACGGGCGAAGCGACGTACGGCTTCCGCACCGTCACCATGACGGGCACGCAGCAGCGCTGCCGCCCGAACGGCACGTGGGCGACGCCGACGGCGTGGGTCGCGAACATGCCGATCAAGAACGAGGTTCGTGTGAAGAACTACTCCACACCTGCAGGTTCGTGGGCACCGAACCGCGGCGCGCAGGTCACTGACACGGTGGAGAACCCGAACCCGGCGTACAACGAGGATGTTCAGAAGATCACCGAGGGTGAGAACCTTGACGACGTCACCACCATCGACGACAACGATGAAGCCAATGTGACCAACGTCGAAATCGACGGTGAGACCGCCGCGGTGATCACGGATGAGGAGTCGGATGAGGCGACCTCGGAGGAGAACACTGAGGTCGAAGAGGTCGTCGATAATGCGGAGGCACCTGCGCTCGACCTGGTGCCATACTTCACGACGAGCTCCTGGAAAGCTTCCGGCTTTGCTGGGTCCGTGGCGCTGCGTGTGAAGAACGTGGGCACCGAGCGCTACTGGGCGGAGTTCCCGGCGCTGACGTTCCGCGTTGAGGTGCGTACCGAGTCCGGCCCGAAGGGTGTGGACCGCCTGATCACAACGACCGGCGCGAACGGCTCGCACATCCGTGACCTCGGCTACAACGCCAAGAAGGGCGCGCGCATCTTCGAGGTGACGCTGTCCAACCCGGTCAACGCCGGTGACGACATGCTGCTCGGCGCGTTCAGCTTCGGCGACGGCAAGACCAAGGAAGGCCGCCTGCACAACTACATGACAGTCACCCAGACCAGCCGCCTGGCCGGCGACGTCTCCCAGTGGAACGACCAGAACGTCGACTCCCGCGACGTGACCGTGTCCGACTTCGGCCGCTGGCTGAAGGGCACCTTCTAAGGAGCATTTTGTGTAATTCGTAGTGCCAAGTTATCCACAGGTTGTGGATGGTTCTGTGGAGAGGACCGTTATCCACACCTGTGGATAACTCTGTGCACAACCTATTCGCACATCGAGCGCCTGGCGTAATGAGCTGCAATGATGCCCATTCGCCAGGCGTTTTTTCTTGTGAATCGCTGACATGTTCTAGCGATGTTCTAGAAATTACACGGTTGTGTTTATCCACAATGTGGACAACTCTGTGGAGTTCTCCACCGGTGTACAAACTTGGGGATAACGTGTGAAAAACTAGGCAACACCAATCACAAACGCCACAGCAGCCACAGCTGCTACGGCCGCAAGAGCGGACGCGAGCCACCTGACGCGCTTCTTCACCGACGTCACAGGCCAGCCCGCCAACAAGCCCACCACCAAACCGCCAAGGTGCCCCCACAGACTGATACCCGGGGACAGCACCGAGTAAGCAAGATTCGCGCCGACCAGGGCCAACGGCGCCCGGACGTTGACCTTCTGGCGCATCGACAACGCGAGCAACACGCCCATCAGCATGTAGAGGGCGCCGGACGCGCCGGCCGTGGGCACGTCGTAGTTCCACTCCAACACGGATGCCGACGACCCCAACACACCCGCCGCGTACAGCAGCGAATACGGCCCAGTACCCAGGCGACGCTCCAGCTGCGGGCCCAACAACGCCAACGTGATCATGTTCACGGCCACGTGGGAGATATCCACATGCAGAAAGCCGGCCAGGAGGGTGCGGAAGGTGGCGGAGGGGGCGTCGATAAATGGGCCGAAGAGCACCATGTTCTCGGCGAGGCTGGAGCCCCACACCACGTTGCTGATCGAATGCGACTGGAGCGCCGTAATCACGAAAACGCCCAGGCAGACGACGGTGATCAGCGCGGTTGCGGGCGCGCCGCGGAAGAGAGAGCGAACGAATTGCATACGGCTTACGGTACGGGGCGGCCTGGGCGTATTGCGAAATATCCGGTGAGATGTGCCCGTATCTGATTTTTCGCATCTGGGCACATCTTTGTGGATATTTCAGGATAGGCGCTTGATATAGTCCGCCATTCCAGGGACCGTGAACTGCACAACACCGTGGTCAGGGGCAAAAATGAGACCCTTCTCAATCAGGTGCTTCCGGTTACTACTCAACGAATTCACCGAAACGTCAAGCGAATCCGCAATGTCCTTCGTGGGAACCTGCTTCGCAGAATGCGCAGCCATCGCTTGCAAATAGCGCTTCTCACCAGGCGTCGCACGCTCCCAACGGCTCGGGAAGAACCCGGCGTCAAGGGCCGCATTGCCCTCCGCCACGGCAAGTTGCGCATCGCCTTCAGTAAACGGCGAAGCAGGAGCGACGTTCCAGATCGCCTTCCCGTACTCCTGAAGGAAATAGGGGTAATTCAGAGCGGCGTCCACAAGATTCCGCAACGCTGCTGATGTAAACAGCACCCCTTGCCTGGTAGCCGGATCCTCAAGTGCGGCCGCCGCCGCGCTATCTGACAATGGACCAATCTTGCGGTACTCGAACAGACGCTCCGCGTACGACTGAGATTCCGCCAGCTTCTGAGGCAACGTAGGTAGGCCCGCCCCGAACACATAAAACGGCAAACCACGCTGGCCCGCCTGGTGCTGCGCGGTAATCACCGCCGACATCAATTCCGCATCAAGGTCCTGCATCTCGTCAATAAAAAACGCAATCGCCTTCCCGTCCTTCTGCGCGGACTCTGCGACACTCAGCACAAGTTCCTCGAGATCCATCCCGATATCACCAGAGTCAGAAATACCCGCCTGAGCAGGTACTTCCAGTGCGACGTCAATACCGCCGACATGCCATGCAAACGAAGCAATCGCGGGCAGTGCATCCTTGAAGTGCTTCCACCGCTTACGCAGCGACACCTTCCGCGCACTCAACGCCAGTTCACGGGCCAACCGCTTCCGGACCCGCTGCGCACCAGCACGATCAGCGCTTGCCTCAAGCTGCACCGTCAACCAATCTGCATTCTCGGCACGCGACGCGAGTTCATTCAGCAACACCGTTTTGCCCACCCCACGCAAACCACTCAGGATAACGCCGCGATTGTGCAATCCGCTGCGGGTCCTTGTGATGATCGCCTCGACAAGCTCGAGCTCCGCTTCGCGCCCTGTCAGCGCAGGTGGTCGCAGTCCCGCACCTGGCGAATACGGGTTCAGTGTTTGGTCCATGGGTTCACAATAATCGAAAATGTGTGAAATATCCGGCTAGATGTGCCCAGATGTCCCCGTATCTGATTTTTCGCATCTGGGCACATCTTTATGGATATTTCAGGATAGACGGGTGTGCTGGGGTTGGGGGCTGGGGCCGTGCTGCTTGCTGAAATCCGTTCCGGTCGAGGTGTTAAAGGAGTGCGACGCTGGTCGCCAAAAATCGGCCGGGGTGGGTGGAAATGCGCGACCTGCATCGCACGCTTCGAAGCGCACGCTACGAGCAGATTTGAGGTGCGCCGGGGCTGATTACAGGCCTGGTTGATCATGAATGGCGCTGTGGAGATAGCACGCTGCTTGCTGAAATCCGTTCCGGTCGAGGTGTTCAAGGAGTGCGACGCTGGTCGCCAAAAATCGGCCGGGGTGGGTGGAAATGCGCGACCTGCATCGCACGCTTCGAAGCGCACGCTACGAGCAGATTTGAGGGCCGGAGGCGCCAAAAGCGCCAGCGCGGCCTACCAGGTCGGGCCGGGCAGGTGGGCGCGCCAGCCGAGGACCACGTTGACCAGGCAGCACAGGGCAAGGATGGTGCCGATGACGAACAGGGTGGTGAAGCCGACGACGGGCGCGGCGGCACTGAAGACCATCGGGATGAAGAAGCCGGTGTAGGACACCGAGTAGTAGACGGCGGTCAGGCCGGCGAGTTCGTCGGCGTTGGCGATGCGTTGGACTTCGGAAAGTCCGGCGACCAGGGCCAGGCCGTAGCCGGCGCCCATGATGGCGGCGGCTGCAACGCCGATTGGCAGCGACAGCGACCGGGACGCTTCGGCGGCGAGGATGCAGCCGACGGTGATCACGGCCATCGCGACGGCGGACGCGCGGGCGGACCTACTCGTATCGATGACACGGCCGAGCATCTGGACGCCGACGCCGCAGCCGAGGGTCACGACCGTCATGAAGCCGGAAAACGCGATGGGCATATCGTGCGCCGAGCTGGACAGCAGCTGCGGCAGCAGGGCGTACGCGGCGCCGGCGCACCCGAATACCCACGGCGCGACCGGCACGACGATGCGCACGAAGCGACGGTGCGCGGCGGATGGGATGTGCAGCATTTCGAGCATGTCGCGAACGCGCAGCTCAAGGAAGGTTTCCTTCACGGTGCCCCGGCGCGGCGGGCGGGTCTCCGGGGTGTCGAGCAGCCAGTAGGCGGTGCCGAGTGTGAGCAGGATGTGCAGCACGTACGCGGTGTGCGTGGGCCACGGGCCCCACTGCGCCAGCACGGAGGCGAGCGCAGCGCCGATCAGGAAGCCGACGGTCAGGCACATCGACGCCTTGCGCGGCCCCGACGCCGGGTCCCCGCCCGCTTTAATAATCAGCTCCGAGACCCACGTGGACCCCACCGCCATCACGATGCCCAGGGCGAGCCCGCACAAGATGCGGCCCGTCGCGATCACCAGTGGCTCGTTCGGGGCGATGGACAGCAGGAAGGACCCCACGAGCGAAAGTGGTGCGGCTGGGAGCATGGTGGGGCGTCGTCCAATGTGGTCGGACAGCGGACCGCTGATCAGCAGCGCCGGGATGATGCCCAGGACGTAGGCGGCGAGCAGCCCATTGACGGTGACCTGCGAAAAGTGGGAGGTTTCGCGGTACATCACGAGCAGCGGGGTGAATTCGTTGCCGCCCCACGCGACAGCAACCATGCTGCCTGCGACGGGGAACCATGCGCGCGGATGAAATTGTTGAGTCATAATCAGTTCTTCACGTTGTCCGATTGGTAGCACGAATATATTGCTCCTCGGATGAGGTATGACCAAATCGCGCCCCGCTAGGGGTCCAACTTTTCGACGACGGCTCCGCCCTATCTTCTGAAAATCTGGAAAAACAGAACTTAGATGCCACTCGATAAGCACCTATCTTATAGAAATCGCGGTTTTTAAAAGATAGCTCCGCGCACGAGCCGTTCTATCTTCTGCCCCGCACGGTTGTTAGAATGACGCCATGATTACAGGCGCGCTGAAATCCCAGGTAGACCGCATTTGGGACGCTTTTTGGTCCGGCGGCATCTCAAACCCAATCACCGTGATCGAACAGTTCACCTACCTCCTCTTCATGCGCCAACTCGACGAGCGCCAGGCGGACGCGGAATTCCTCGCCAACACGCTGGGCGGGGAGCCGGATGACACCCAACTATTTTACGACGCCACCCACGACCACCTGCGCTTTTCCAAGTTGTTGGCCGTCGATTCGCCGGAGGCGCGCTTCGCCGCCTTCCGTGAGGGGTTTGATTACATCAAACAACTCGGCGCCGCACGTGACAGCGGGTTTGTCACCCACATGAAGGACGCGGCGTTCCTGATCCCGAACGCGGCGACGCTGACAACGGTGGCGACGATGATCGCGAAGCTGGAGTTCTCGAATAAGGACATGACGGGCGACTTGTACGAGTACATGTTGTCCAAACTGGCCACCGCCGGCACGAACGGACAGTTCAGGACACCAAGCCACATCATCGAACTGATCGTGGCGCTGACCGAACCGAAGGTCACCGACCGACTTATCGACCCAGCCTGCGGCACCGCAGGTTTCCTCGCCGCCACCAGCGAATACCTGCGTGATGATTTCAAAAACGCCACCAAACTGCAGCGCGAGCAGTACCTCGCCCACAGCCTGACCGGATTCGACTTCGACTCCACCATGGTGCGCATCGCCGCGATGAACATGGTCATGCACGGCTTTAGCGACCCGAACATCTCCTACCTTGACTCCCTCCAGGAACTGGCGCCAGAGCGGCTTGAAGCGTTCGATGTGCTGCTGGCGAACCCACCGTTTGCGGGCTCGATTAATCAGGACATTTTGGATCCGGAGTTGGCGTCGATAAAGACGAAGAAGACAGAGCTGCTGTTCATCGCGAGGTTTTTGACCTTGCTAAAGCTGGGCGGCAGGGCGGCTGTCGTTGTGCCGGAGGGTGTGCTGTTCGGCTCGACGCACGCGCACAAAACGCTGCGCAAAGAGCTTGTGGACAACCAAAAAATCGACGGCATCATCAAACTGCCGTCCGGCGCGTTCAAACCGTACACCGGGGTGTCCACCGCCATCGTGTGCTTTACCCGCACCGACTCGCCGGGCCAAAATGAGCACATCTGGTTCTACGACATCACCGCCGACGGGCGCTCCCTCGACGACAAACGCACCCCACTGCTCGCCGAGGAACTACTCGGCCCCTGGCCCAAGACTCCACTTGACGACGCCCAGCTGCGCCTCAACAACCTCCCCGACGTTGTGGCCCGCTTCCACAACCAGGCCGCCGAACGCGACCGCGCCCGCACCGAAGCGTCCTTCACCGTGCCCGTCGATGAGATCCGCGAGGCGGACTATGACCTGTCGATGAACCGGTACAAAGAAATCGTCTTCGAAACCGAAGAAACCCGCGACCCGAAAGACATCCTCGCCGACATCGACGCCCTCGACGCCCAAATCGCCGACGCCATGAGCATGCTCAAGGGGCTGATCTAGATGAGGTGGGAGATGGTGAAGTTGGGGGATGTTGCCGAGGTTGTTACCAAGAAAGTGCCGGGAGAAAACCTCGACCCTGCGACACCATACTTTGGATTGGAACACCTCAAAACCGGTGGCGGAATTCTAGGAAACAGTCGTGCCGATGCGTTTTCGCTTAAAGGCGGAAAGCCCGTATTCGAGTCCGGTGACATTCTGTTTGGACGTCTCCGGCCCAATCTCCGCAAAGCTGCTATTGCATCTGCGCCGGGCACGTGCTCAGGTGACATCACTATCCTCCGCATGATTAACGGCGACGATACCCACTACCTGTTGCATTTCTTACTTAGCGGTTTCGCATTTGCTCAAATCAAAAGGCATCTTAACGGGATCAACCTTCCCAGGATCAACAACCGCGACCTCTTGGAGATCAAGGTCCCTCTGCCTCCTCTGGAGGAGCAGCAGCGCATCGCGACAATTCTGGGCCCGGTAGAGGAGGCGATCCGCGCTGAAGAGCAGTCCATTTCAAAGCTAGAAACACTGGTCAAAAATCTGGCACCAGAAACGAACCGAACTGTCCCGATTGGAGAATACGTAGAGAGAATTGTCTCCGGGAAAAGCCTCAAAGAGCATTCAACGCCTGGAGGGCCACGTGTCCTCAAAATTAGCTCGACCACTAGCGGGTACTTCAAACCAGAAGAGTCGAAACCCTTGGACCCGAGCTACGAACCCCCTGAGCATCACCGAGTACAAGAAGGGGACCTACTCGTTTCTCGAGCCAACACCACCGAACTGGTGGGGGCGTCTGCAATCGTGGATCAACCCTATGAGAATTTGCTGTTGCCGGATAAGTTGTGGCGTTTGGTCACGAAGGACTCGGTCGACCCTTTCTTCCTATGGGCATGTCTGCAGCACCCACTTACACGGAATGCGATTAGTAAGGCATCTTCCGGTAGCGGCGGAAGCATGAAGAACATTTCGCAAACTAATTTTTTGTCCGTTGAAATTCCAGATGTCGACGCAGCTCTGCAAACAACAGTTGGAAATCAAGTCCGGACGGCTTTTCACCAGCGAGCACTTCGCAGCAGTAAATTGACACTGCTCCGAGAGCTCTACACCTCCCTTTCCTCTCGGGCTTTCTCGAGAGAGCTTTAGAGCTGACAGATAAAAGGACTCGTTAAAGACCACTTGGCAATCTACTCGAAACGGTTTCGAGTAGATTGTTTTGCGCTTTTCACGACTTGAAAGTTCGTTTCGAGTACGTTTCGAGCCATACGCAGAATTACATTTGGACTATCTTCCACCCGGTCGCATCTCGGACAATGTTGTAGGTCTCTTTTACAAACGCCTCGGGTCTATTCCGCGGGCGGACAATCCTCAAGGTTCCACTGTCCGCGGCACAGCCACTACCTGCGACTTTCCTGGCGTAAACCCGTCGAGGTGTCCGCCGCGCGGACAACCAACTACACCGGCTTTCCGCGGGGCGGACAAGTTGTCACTGGATTCCGCCGCGCGGACAGATCTTCATCGCTCACCCGGAAGCCGGGTCATGTTGTTGGTGGTTAGCGTGGTGGGACGGAGAGGGCGTCAATAAGAAAGTAACCGCTGCTTCCACTGTCCGCGGCACCATCGTCACCAGCGAATTTCTTGACGGCAACCCGTCGAGGTGTCCGCCGCGCGGACAGTCGGCAGCAGTGAACATGATGTGGATGACGGATGAAGGTATCCGTGGTGGGAGGGCCACCTATAAAAAGCTGCGACAGATTCCGCGGGGCGGACTGACATCCACCACTCACCCGGAAACCGAGGCGCGTTGTGAAAGGTAAACGTGATGGGACGGAGCCGGCGTTGATTAGAAAACCCGCCGCTGCTTCCACTGTCCGCGGCACGCCATCTACCAGCAACTTTCCCGGCGTGAAGCCGTCAAGGTGTCCGCCGCGCGGACAGGCAACCACACCGACTTTCCGCGGGGCGGACAGGTTGCCACCGGTGAATGTGGCTTCGGGGTTACGGCAGAGTTCCGCGCCGCGGACACTCTGCAAAACCTCGGCTTCCAAGTCGAACTGTCCGCGGGGCGGACAGTGGGATCGTATTCGGGTGTCCGCGGGGCGGACAGGTAGTCGCTGGATTCCGCGGCGCGGACAAATAATCACAGATCACCTGGAAACTGGATCATGAGTGTTAAAGGTAAGCGTGGTTGATCGAAGAGGCGTCGATAAGAACCATCGCGCCTCCGCTGTCCGCGGCACCATCGCGACCAGCGAGTTTCGTTGCAGCAACCCGTCAAGGTGTCCGCCGCGCGGACGAAATAGCCGCGAACATCCTGCAGCTCATGGGATGAGGAGGTGGCAACCCGACTGATAGTTTCGCAGGAGTTATGAAATCTCCGTGCTGCAAAACTATCCTATATGGTAATTTTTGAAGTATGGATGCCGCCGAATCGTTGGAGATCATCGGGGAGATCGCTTCCCAACAGTGGGGACTGTGCACGGCAAAACAAGCACGCGCAGAAGGAGTAACGCCCTTGACTCTCTCCCGACTAGAGACAAGGGGTGGACTCATCCGAGTTCGACATGGGGTTTATGCGACCGTCGGCACCATGATGAGTCCAGCGTTAGACGTCAAAGCACAATGGCTTGCACTCCGACCCGAGATGATGGCCGCTGACCGGGTCCACGACCCTACATTGGCGTCCGAATCCGTCATCTCCCACACCACCGCAGCTGAACTCTGGGGCATCGGTGACCTCTGGCCCGATGGAATCCACTTCACCGTCAATCGTCGACGCCAAAGCAGGCAACCAGAAGTCCAGTTTCATCGAGGCAAACTCCACGACCACGAATGGACACTGCACCCTGAACACAACCTCCCTATCACAACTGCAGCTCGCACCATCGTGGACCTCGCACTAGACGGACATGAACCCCAACATCTCCTTGATCTCATCGCAGATGCGAGCGAAAAGCAATTACTGCAAGAACCTGAGCTACTCAGCGCTTTTGCTGGAAACGAAACAGCTTTCGGCCTGCCAAAAGGTGATCAGGAGGGGCTACGTATGCTTTGGAAAGAATGCTTTCCACCTGTTCCCGCGGCAATCATGGAAGAGCAAATCCAAAGAGCTGTCGCCAAGGCGCTCGAGCCATTTGCTGAAGAGTTAAAGGCGCTCGCCGCAAAGATGCCACTTCAAACCGACTTTCACAGCAGCAATGTAGAAGAGGCACTCCAGAACATGCTCGCTGGCAGAGCAGCTACTGCCTATGCGCTCGAAGCAACACATAAACAATTAGCCGAAACGATCGTGCACAGTGAAGGTTTGAAGACCCTCTGGCTGTCCACCCCTCTTCCCCCATCCCACACAGCAAAACCTCAAGGAGAATCCTGTGCCACAACCTCAAAAACAAAGGGAGCGCCACGGTCAGATCGTTTCAGCACTGAAGAAGGAAGCAAGCCACGCCGGAAAGAAGCCAAACGACGTATATAACCAGTTTTTCCGTGAGGTGTTCCTTCATGAACTCATGCGCCTAAACGACGGTTGGGTGCTCAAAGGGGGCACCAACATTTACTGCCGAATACCAGGCGCCCGGCAGACAAAAGACCTCAACCTATTTCGGCAATATGCCCCTACCTCAGCCTTAAAAGCCGCTGACAGCCTCATCGCGACAATGAACAAGCACCGAGTAGGCCCTTATACATTTCAAGTGGAAAAGAGCAATGGCAAGGCGGAACGAATCGGCACGATAGACAGCAAACGCCTCAAAGTTACAGTCACTTACGGCTTAGGTAGCAGCAACCGCTTCATTGAGTTTTCCATCGACGTCAGTGGTGACCTTGAGGTCACTAGTGAAGTGGAATCAGTCACCGTAGCTTCAAGTTACGACGTCCAGACACCTTATCTTCCAGAACATTTCCAAGTCACGTCGTACCCCATCGCAAACCAGATCGCAGATAAAGTCTGCGCAATGTATGAGATACACGGCGACACACCTCCGGGCAAAGCGTCGACACGCTATCACGATCTCTACGACATTGCGCTATTAGCTTCAGAGCTTCCGCCAACAACACAGCTCAATGCTGCTGAACTCCGCGACGCTCTCAACTCACAGCAACAAATCCGAGGCGTTACTCTCCCAACAAATCTCAATATCCCTGATGCAACGTGGGCAGATCGGTACCCGAAAGCCGCAAAGAAATTTGGCAACGAAATACGAAAAGAATTCTTGATTCTAGATGAAGCCCTTCGGGTTGCTGCACTCCTCATTGACCCCGTTCTGAACAATGAACTCCATACGTTGACCACAACCTGGAACAGCGCAACACTTTCCTGGACACAATAGCCAGCGCCGGATATCCGCTTGAGGGTGTTCACTCTTCCTCAACCAACTGCACCAAACGCACATTGCCAAAGTGCAAAACCAAAGTGTGAAAGTGCAAAACTTTTTGCGTGCTGGCTTGAACATATGGCGATGAAAACTAGACTTCAAGTAGTTGAACTTTTGGTATGGAGATGCCTATGCGTAAGACCTTAATCAGCCTCACCGGCCCCGCCTTCGTTGCTGCAGTGGCTTACGTCGACCCCGGCAACGTAGCCGCCAACATCAGCGCCGGCTCCCACTACGGCTACCTCCTGGTGTGGGTACTCGTCGTGGCCAACCTCATGGCCATGTTCATCCAGTACCACTCCGCCAAACTGGGCCTAGTCACCCACCGCTCCCTGCCGGAAATCATGGGCGAGCGTCTCTCCCGCCGCGCGCGCCTAGGCATGTGGGCCCAGGCCGAGCTCATCGCCGCGGCCACCGACCTCGCCGAAGTCATCGGCGGCGCCATTGCCCTGCAACTCCTCTTCAACCTCCCCCTGTTCGCGGGCGCGCTCATCATCGGCACGGTCTCCATCATTCTCCTCATCTTCCAGAAGAAGAACCAGTGGTTCGAGGGGCTTGTCATCGGCCTGCTCCTGGTCATCTGCATCGGCTTCCTTGCCGGCCTCGCCATCGCCCCGCCCGACCCCGCCGACGTGGCCGGCGGCCTCATCCCCCGCCTAGAGGGCAAGGACAGCATCCTGCTGGCCGCCTCCATGTTGGGCGCCACCGTCATGCCGCACGCCATTTACCTACACTCCTCCCTGACCAAGCAGCGCTACCCCGACCTGGAAATCCCCCACGTGCTGGCCGGCACCCGCGCGGACATCGCCGTGGCGCTGTCCATCGCCGGGCTCGTCAACGTGGGCCTGCTGGTCCTGGCGGGCTCGGCCCTCTACGGCGTGGACGGCACAGAGACCATCTCCGGGGCCCACACGGCGATTGCCAGCCACCTCGGCCCGCTGGCCGGCGTTCTCTTCGCCATCGGCCTGCTGGCCAGCGGCCTCGCCTCGACGTCAGTGGGCGCCTACGCCGGCTCCGAAATCATGGACGGCCTGCTTCACATCAAGGTCCCCCTACTAGTCCGCCGCCTGGTCACGCTCATCCCGGCGCTGGTCATCATCGGCTGCGGGGTCGACCCCACTATGGCACTGGTGGTCAGCCAGGCACTTCTTTCCCTGGGCATCCCCTTCGCCATCATCCCGCTTTTCCGCTATGCCGGCTCCCGGGACGTCATGGGTGAGTTCGCCGCGAAACCCTGGTCTATGGCCGTGGGCTGGACGCTTGCCGCGCTGGTCATCGCACTCAATCTCGCCCTCGTGCTCCTGCCGCTGCTCTAGGCCGCCTACAATCAGCAGCCATGATTGAAGTAGCAGCCGTCGTCATCCGCAACCCACAAGGCCACGTGCTTACCGTGCGCAAGAAGTCCTCCACCAAGTACCAACTGCCCGGCGGCAAGCCCGAGGCGGGCGAGGCGCTTGTCGACGCCGCCCTGCGCGAAGTTGCCGAAGAAGTAGGCCTCACCCTCGACGCCGAGAGCCTCAACAAACTCGGCACCTTCGACGCTCCCGCCGCCAACGAACCGGGCGAGGTCGTCGTCGGCACCATCTTCACCTACACCCGCACCGTCACCGCCGACGAACCCCATGCCGCCGCCGAAATCGGCGACACCGCCTGGGTCAACCCAGCAGCCCCCGACCGCGAGCTTGCACACCTGCTGCGCGACCGCGTCTTCCCCACGCTGGCCTAGCGCCAACTGTCAACACTTCGGCGTCATTGACCTCGAAACCATCAAGAGCTACCCTTTTGAACATGTTCACTGAACACGTTCACTCATCGCGCTCGGCCGCCAAAGCTGGCACCGTCAGCAAGGTCCTAGCCACCGCCTACGAACTCTTCCTCACTCAGGGCTACGCCACCACCAGCATCCGGACTATCGCATCCGAAGCTGGCGTTAGCGTGGGAACCGTCATGGGAGTCGGCGACAAACAAACGCTGCTCATCCGCACCATTGGCCAACACATTTCAGAACTCCACGATGACATCCGGGGACAATCCGATAGCCTTCTCGATGTCCTGAGACCTTTCCTCCAGATGTTTACCGGCCACGAAGAGCTCTCCCGCGCCTTTGGCGCAGCACTCATCCAACAAGGCAATCAAGGCGAAGCGCTCACCGCACTCAAAACGCTCCTGACCGATGAAATCACCCTGCGACTCGGCACCAGGCTCAGCAGCGCCGATGCGGCCGAGTACGCCGACCTGCTGTACAACGTCTACCTCGGCTTACTCATCGGCTGGGCCGCCGGAATCTACGACACCGAGCACCTCACATCCCAAGCCGCCTCATCGATCGAACGCCTCAACACCGCATTCGGAGTAACCCAATGATCCTAGAATCTTCCCCAGCCTGGCCCTCCCTTCTACTAGCAGCCATTCTGCTTGGCGACGCCGCCCTCTCCCTCAAACCAGTCCCCTTCATCGAAGCCTGCCTCAGCGGCGTCAAACTCCCCAAGGACTGGTGGTGGGCGCTCATTGTCATCAAGTGCCTCGCCGCCGTAGGACTCATTGCCGGCCTCTGGTTCCCCGGCGTAGGAATCACAGCCATGATTGGAGTCATCGCCTATTTCTGCGCGGCCGCAGCAGCCCATGTCCGCGCCCACTTCCTCGGTAGCGCATTCTGGATCAACTGCTTAGGCATGCTCGCATTCTCCATCGGAGTACTGATCCTGACGCTCGCACTGAATTAAGACACCAGTCAACCTTTCACGGCTTCCTGAAGGCAGATACATCATTGCACCTCTTGAATGATGACTTGATGCTTTCTACCCTAAAGGTATGCGCACGACGATAAACCTCCCGCCGAAACTCCTTGAAGAAACGAAGGTCCAAGCCAAAGCCAACAATGTCACTTTGAGCTCATACGTCGAAGAGGCGGTCCGCGCTGCCCTCAAGAAGGAAGCCCGCATCAGTACCGAAGACACCCCCGTTAACCTGCCCTCCTTCGATTGCGGCGGACCGGCTCTAGTTGATCTCAGCAACAAAGAAGCTGTGTGGGCGGTACTCGATGATCATTCCTGATGTCAACATTCTCGTTTATGCCTTCCACTCCGCTGCACCGCAACATAAACCCGCTCAACAATGGCTAAGTAGTGCTCTAAATCGGCATGAAACAATTGGACTCCTGGATGTTGTGGCAACGGGCTTGCACTGAGGAGGGCTTCCCACTATTCAAACTGCTAAACATGCAGGTCATCAAAGTGTGAAACTTCAAAAACCATACTGTTAAAGTGTAAAACTGTTGCTTGCTCCCAGACCAGTTATGTTTCACATGAAACGGAGTGTCGGGTTGTCACAAAGTTCCGCGGACGGCGGGGCGGACACCCCGGGCGGCCTCTGCCTACAGGTCGAACTGTCCGCGGGGCGCACAAGCTGTCGCGGGGTTCCGCCGCGCGGACAACCACGCTGACGAAGGCGGCGGCACCCGCGAAGCGATCACCTCCTGCCGCGAATCACGCGTAGCGACGCCCCGCTTCATCAACACCAGCGTCCAATTCACCGTACTGTTCCCACGAGGCTCCCGCTCCAGCGCAGAACACGATGCCCGGCTGGAAGACATAGGCTCCAATACCCGACTCTCCCCGACCGAGGAAGACCTACTGGTCAACCTCCAAGCCTTGGGCAAGAACGTACCCCGGATCTACCAGGCACTCTCCGCGACAGGTAGCGGTATCACCGTGAACGTACTGGCAGCCAATACCGGACTTTCCACAGGCCAAGTGCGCTACGGACTCGCGCCACTGCTTCGCGAGGGCATCGTCACCATGGAAGGTGGCCAAGGCGACCGAGCAACGGTGTACAGGATTGTGCAATCGGTGAGTTAGTAAAACCGCATCATTTTCTTTATTAAGCCTTTCTGGGGAAATTTTTTCCCGTAATGAGCTTTTCTCACCTAAACTTACTTCCATGAGACTGCTTAGCTTTATTGCGGAGAATCACCGTAGCTTCCGTGATGAGTTTGCGCTGGAAATGACGCGCAGCTCCTGGCGCACCGCAGTTCCTCGTCAAGGTGAGAGTTGGGCCGATGCCGTTCTACCGGTTGCAGCCATCTTTGGACCCAACGCGTCAGGAAAGACGGCGGTACTCGACGCAATGCGCTATGCAATGGAGGCAATCCAATGCTCTGCAAGCAGATGGCTTGAATTTCAGAAAAATCGTCGATCTCCATTCAAGCTAGATGAGGACTCTGTACGTTCCCCCAGCTTCTTTGCACTCGATTTCACGTTAACCGGTGGCATTGGCGGCCCGGAGCTTGCGGCCCGAGAAATTCGATATCACTACGAATTCTCCATTTCCGCGAACCGCATTGAACACGAGCTGCTGCTTGGTTATTTCTCCTCCCGCCCAACACGACTTCTGGAAAGAGACGCCGAACAAGGCATAACCAGCTGGCATAAGTATCTGGGACCACGTATATCTCCAGCCCCGCGAGAACTTGTGCTCTCCCGTGGCTACGTTGCAGGTCACGACAAACTGCAGTCGTTTGTGGGAAGCATTATCGCTGGCGTCGATTTCTACGACATCAGCGACAGTGCCCGGCGGCAACGCCTCGACCGAATTGCGGCGGATATCGCCGATGAACGAATTCCGTTGAACGTACTCACCACACTCGCAGCAGTAGCGGATATCGGAATCACGCGAATTGATGTAGATGAACGAGAGTTACCCCCGGAAATACGCAAGATTCTCGAGCGATCTGCGGCACGGGGCCTGAAGGCGACCGGGAAAGCTCTATCAGGCCAAAGTCTGATCGACCACGACTTCGTAAACAGAACACTGCGGTTTTATCACCATGGCAACGAATCCGCCGACGCCGGCTTTCTCATGCGCGATGAATCATCCGGAACGTTGGCATGGCTCGCCATGGCCGTTCCCATCTTAGAAGCGCTCCGCGACGGCACAATTTTTTGCGTCGACGAGCTGGATACCAGCCTCCACCCCATTCTCGCCGAAGCAATCGTCGCACTGTTCCAAGATCAAGATACAAACCCACACGGGGCCCAACTGATCTTCACGTCACATGACGTAACCCTGCTCCAGCCGCAGTCTTCTGCGAACCTGACGAAAGAGCAAGTCTGGTTCACCGAAAAAGACAGCTCTGGTGCAAGTACGCTCTATAACTTGCAGGACTTCCGCGATTTGAAACCGGCATCAAATCTTGCAAAGCAATACCTGGAAGGCCGATTCGGCGCGCTACCGTATCTATTACCAGGTTTAATGCGAAGTGCTGTTGAAGAACTATCACCTACACGACGGGGGCAAGAAAATGGGGAACGTGGCAGCGCGTAAAGGTACACCCAGAAAGCCCAAGAGCAGGGCAAAGCGGAAGCTGAAAAGTCGGCTTCTGATTGTTGTAGAAGGCGACAAAGGAAAGTCTGAGCAAGTTTACTTCCAAAGGCTCGCACAAATTCTGCGTTCCAACGACGTGGCCACGGACATCAAGGTTGTACCTAGTAAGGGAGAACCCAAGCGAGTTCTTGATACATGCGAGAACCATCTGAAGTCCGACAACTTTGACCGCGCGTTCCTAGTCGTCGATTGTGACCAACACACCACCCTGGGTGATGTTCTTCAGCTCGCACAAAAGAGCAATATCTCAGTCGCAGTAACGAACCCTCAATTTGAGCAGTGGCTGTATTGGCACCTCTACGACGGCGGGAACGACGCGAAGAAAATGACCGATGTACTGCAAAAGGAACGCTATCTCACAGGCCGCAATGCGAAAGAACTCGGGGTAACGTTCCCAGTCGAGAGATACCCTGAGGCAACGGCACGCGCAAAACGCCACTGGACCGAAATGCGCCCCAATGCAAAAGGGCCATGCCCGTCATCTTCAATCCCGTACCTTATCGAAGCGATGCAAAAGTAATGACTAACTAGAGGGCCACACAAACCTCCCCACGCACCCGTGGGGAACTTTTGTTCGTTGGTCATGTATCAGTAACGCAGCGGGCTGACCGCTGACCATGTTGCGCGAGGATCCCTCAAACCGCTTCCGTTCCACTGCACGAGTCCAGCGTCCCGGAGTGCTTGCAGAGCACGGCGGACGGGAGGGTTCGAGAGGTGAAGGGCGTTGGCAACTTGGCCCGTCGATAAGGGATGTGGGCTTGCCTGCAAGGCTGCAAGCACCTCTGTTGAGTAGCGCGGCAAGTCCGCACGAAGCGACTCGTCGAGGCGTTGCACTGCCTTCAATGTCAAGACAACACTGCCACTTGTCTGCCGGTACACGGGGTCTGCAAAACCCGCCTTTCGCATACCAGCGATCATTCGTCGAATCCCTTCCCCCAACTCCTGCCCAATCCGCAACTCAGCAGTCCCACGTGCAATCAGCGGGTTTCTTGCAAACCTCGCAATTGCTTCGGGTTTCGACGGGTCCACCAAGCCAGGGAACCTGCCAGGGCTAGACACCTCAACCCGATCAGGATAGATCTCGAACCTGACGTGATCCCCAGCCATACTGTAAGACCTGTGGATCACCGCATTCACCAAACCCTCTAGCCACACATCCGGCGGGATCAAATCCTCCTCTTCAAAAAGCCCACTGCCCACAAGACGGCGCACTTTTGGAAGAATCTTGCTAATCGCAGTTCTGGCCTGCTGAATCTGTTCTGGCAGGGTGCCGTCGAAGCGTTCGTCGTAAAGAATTTGCTGACCATGACCCGGCAACCGATCTATGTCATTGAACTGGACCACACGAACATGAGCGTTTGGAAAGAACTCCTGCGGATGTTTTCCGAAAAGCAACAATGCCGCTGTCCGCGGGTTGCCTGCCCTATCTATCAAGTTTCGCGCCCTCAACGCATCTTGGGCCGAGGCAGAACCAATCGCCTCCGCATACCGCTCGACCTGCGCCATATCGAGGTCTCCAGGCTCAGCACGTGGTGGAACAATTGCATCAAACTGCTGCTCCCCCTTCAAATACCGCAACTCTAAAATGCCGTCGGGGCCCAGCTGCTTCGTTTCATCCCCGATGCGCAGGAAGCACTCCCCCGAATTGGAATAATGTACACGCTCACTAGGCAAAATATGGAATAGGTATACAGAAGTGGCGTCATCAATGCGAAGGCTCTCGATCTCGACTCGAACCGTTGGATCGGTGTGATCAAACGCCGATTGTCGTAAGTCGTTGTC
The DNA here is from genome assembly GCF_001875735.1 of Corynebacterium sp. NML120713. Lineage (NCBI taxonomy): Bacteria > Bacillati > Actinomycetota > Actinomycetes > Mycobacteriales > Corynebacteriaceae > Corynebacterium > Corynebacterium sp. NML120713. Next base: position 49,412 of record NZ_MLCR01000012.1, on the reverse strand, counting down.
CTGCCGTGCGCTAGGCAACCCGTCGAATTGTCGATCAGTGATACCGACAGCGATGACCCCGCCCTCGGCGTTGGCAAACGCGATAATCGCCTTCGCAAGATCCTTCGGTTTAATACGAAACGATTTCCGCTCAAACCACTGATCTTCGGGGCGCGTAAGTAACTCATCAACCTTTACCGCAGTATTCATGTGGATCACTCTACTCGAAACGATTTCGAGTAGAGTGATCTACCCAGGTCAAAACATGTAAATCCGTTTCGAGCATGTTTCGAGTAGGTTTCGAGCCACAACGCAACGGTATAGAATAACGCGCAGGCGAACGAGCGCACCGGGAAGAAAGGCGATCAGGTGAGCATCACTCCACGTCCGTCCAACTTTGGCTTCGTTGGGCAAGCATGGCCCCAGCTCATTATTGAGTGTCGCAATGCGGAGGATGCCGCGCTGACCAACCCGCGCGCGTCGATGTTCCAATCCCGGTTCGTGTTAGAGCAGGTGATTGGGCATATCGCGGCGCTGAATGGGCTGGAGAAGCAGTCCAACATCTTCGATACGCTGACCAACCCGGACTTCTCACGCCTGCTGCCGGAGACGGTGCGTTCCAAGATGCACATTCTGCGCAAGGCCGGCAACACCGCGGTGCATAGCGAAGCGCACATCACCAGTGATGAGGCGCTGCAGGCGTTGAAGCACCTGTATGACGTGATGGTGTTCGCAACGACGCACTTCTCGGGGAAGGTGATTCGGGGGATTGCGCCGTTCGACGTCGAGATCTTGAAGCAGGCGCCGCGGCAGGCGGCGTTGAACCAGCGGCAGATGATCGCGCTGGCGGCGAAGGAGAAGTCCGCACGGGAGCAGGCTGACCTGTACAAACTGCAGCTGGATGAGGCGCAGCAGCGGGAGTTGGAGCAGGCTGCGGGGTATGAGGAGGAGATCGCGAAGCTGCGGGAGCAGATTCGCAAGCAGCAGGAAAAGCTGACACCGCCAGCGCCGCAGTTGGCGGTGGACGAGGCGCAGACCCGCCGCGACATCATCACCCCGATGCTGGAGGAGGCCGGGTTTGTGCGCGGCCGCACGCTCATCGAAGAGTACCCGGTGGCGGGCATGAAGGTGGACTATGTGTTGCTGGATACACAGGGTGTGCCAATCGCCGTTGTGGAGGCGAAGAAGGCCAGCCGCAGCATTAACGACGGCCGCCAGCAGGCCGCGATCTACGCCGATGCCATCGGCAACGCGACGGGACGTGTACCACTAATCTTCTATACCACCGGTTACGAGGTGCGCTTTTGGGACAGGGACGCCAACCTTCCGGGCGGTGTCGGCTACGAAACCCGCACTATTGAGTCCTACCCAACAGTACGTGCGATGGAGGCGCTCATCGCCCGGCGCGACAAACGCCAACCACTCAGCGCGCACAGCGCCACCATCACCGAGATCGCCGGCAGACCGTACCAGTTGGAGATGATCCAGTCGGTCGCGGAGGCGTTCGGGAAAGGCAAGCGCCGCGCATTGTTGGTCATGGCGACGGGTACGGGCAAGACTCGCGTCTCCATCGCCACCGTGTCCATGCTGTTGGAGGCCGGCTGGATCCGCAACGTGCTCTTCCTCGCCGACCGGAAAGCCCTGTTCACGCAGGCGCACGCAGCGTTCAACGAGCACCTCGCGGAGACCGTGCCCGTCAACCTGACCACCAACCCCGCCGGCGAGGGCCAGGTGTACGTGAACACGTATCAGACCATGATCGGCATGATCGGCGAGGGCCAGCGCTTCAACTCCTTCGACTTCGACCTCATCATCGTCGACGAGGCCCACCGATCCATCTACCAGCGGTACGAGCGCATCTTCGACTACCTGGACGCCCTCGTCATCGGGCTGACAGCCACCCCGCGCAGCAACCTCTCCCACGACACCTACACCTTCTTCGGCTGCGAGCCCGACACCCCGACCGGCTACTACAGCCTGCACCGCGCCATCGAGGAAGGCAACCTGGTGCCCTACGAGGTGTTCTCCGGCAGCACCGCCTTCATGCGCCGCGGCATCTCCTACGGGGAGCTCACCCCCGAGCAGCAGCTGGAGTGGGAGAACGCCGAATGGGGTGTCGACGAACACGGCGACCCACTCGCCGCACCCCAAGAAATCAACGCCGCCGAAATCAACGCGAAACTGCTCAACCGGGACACGATTCGGAAGGTGTTGCGGCAGGTCATCAGCAAGGGGTTGAAGGTCGACGGCGCGGACCGGCTAGGCAAGACCATCATCTTCGCCCGCAACCAGGCCCACGCCGACCTCATCGCCGACGAATACCGCGCCATCTTCCCCACCACCGCCACCCGCGCCGAGGTGATCACCCACGGCGTGTACAACGCGGAAGCACTCATCGCCGAGTTCAAGCAGCCCGACTCCGGCCTGGACATCGCCATCAGCGTGGACATGCTCGACACAGGTATCGACGTCCCCGAAGTGGTCAACCTGGTGTTCTTCAAACCCGTTTACTCCCCCACCAAGTTCTGGCAGATGGTCGGCCGCGGCACCCGCCTGCGCCCTGACCTGTTCGGCCCCGCCGTGGACAAAACGTGCTTCTACATCTTCGACTACTGCGACAACGTGCGCCAATTCAGCGGCACCACCAACACCACGGAAGGCTCACACCAGATCTCGCTGTCGCAGCGCAGCTTCACCACCCGCGCGCGCCTGCTGCTGACGGCCACGGATGAGGTGCGAGGGGACGTCGCAAAGCATCTTTCGGACGCAGTGCGCAGCGTGCCCCACCGCAGCATCCTCGTGCCCACCGAAGCACGCGCCTACCTCGACATATTTAGCGACGCCACCCCCTGGCTCACCGCCGACGCCGACACCCACCAACAAGCCGTGAGCGCCCTCGCGCCCCTGCCCTTCGCCGCGACCGGCGACAAAGAACAAGCCCGGCGCTTCGACTACCTCATCTACCAGCTCGAACTCGGACTGTTCGAAGAACGCGGCGACTGGGACGTGCTCGCAGAGAAAGTCATCGGCATCGCCGAGGCACTGCTGCAGAAAACCAACATCCCCACCGTTGCCAACAACGCGGCGCTCCTCGAAGCGCTCGCCGGTCCGCAATGGTGGGACGGCGTGACCTACAAGGACCTCGAACTGGCCCGCACAACAGTCCGCGGGCTGACGGTCTTCCTCGACAAAGCACAGCGCGTCGTAGTGATCACCGACTTCGAAGACGAACTCGGCGAACTCCAACAAAGCACCCTCCAGGCCACCGGCGGCACCCAACGCGAAAGCTCCGTCGTCGAAGAAGAACTCCGCCGCGCGCTCGAGGGCAACACCACCAGCCTGGCGCTGCGCAAACTCCGCAACGCGCAACAACTCAGCACGCACGACCTCGACGAACTACGCCAACTGCTGCTCAACGCCCACGTCGACGGCGCCGCCGAACTCGCCGACACCCACCAAGCCAAACTTGGCCTCTTCCTGCGCGAACTCGTCGGGATGGACGCCGCCGCCGTCGAAGCGCACTTCAAGGAACTGCTGCACTCCACCGACCTCAACTCCGTGCAACGTGCGTTCCTCAACACCGTCGTCAGCGAGGTGATCCGCAACGGCGTCGTCGAAGCCCACGAACTCACCCAACCGCCCTTCGACGAAAACGGCTCCATCATGGACATCTTCCACGGAAACGTCGGCGTCGTCCTCCAACTTCGCGACAGCCTCGAGCAGCTCAACAACACCGCCATGCCGACCGCGGGGTAGCTTCGATAAAATCAGGCGCATGAGCAAATGGGCACAAATCCTTGGCGTTGGCGCGGCGGCACTGCTGATCGGCGGAGGCGTCGGTGCGGGCACCTACGCAGCCATTGACCAGCCAGACCCAGCACACTACGCCATCGCCACCACCGCCGAGGCGCCACGCCTCCAGCTGACCAACCCCGACGGCCTGCTCACCCCAGCTGACCAGGCACAACTCGAGCAGAACCTCCAGCGCATCGACCACCCAGAAGTCGTGCGCACCATCCACATCCTCGCGTTCAACAACGCCGAAAACACGCGCGACAACATCAACGACACCATCGAGGAATACTTCCGCGCCCACTACCCCGACGAAATCCTGGACAAACACGGCTTCCGCGACGGCACGCTCATCCTCGCCGTCGACATGGCGCACCGCCACCACGCCATCTTCGCCGCCGACGACGTCGCCGACGTCCTCGACCTCCACAGCGAATCGCAGCGCGTCTCCTCAGTTATCGACGCCATGGTCCCCGGACTACAAAGCAACAACGTCCCCGCCGCCCTGTTCGCCGGCGCGAGCCTCGCCATGGACACCGCCGGCCTGCAGGAAGAGCGCTACGACGCCGCCGTCAACGACCGGACCTGGGGCGGCATCGGCGCAGGAATGGTGGCTGGGGCGTTGGCCGGGGTTGTTGGAGGCACAGGCGTCGCGCTGCGCAACAAGCGCCGCCGATTGATTGAGCAGGCACGGGAGGACTACTCGCTCGTGACCAAGGAGTACGCCGACCTCGCCGGGCGCCTCGACGGCATCGACGTCCGCGCCAACTCCCTCACCAGCGCGTTTGCCGATGCTGAGCTGCGTCGTCAATGGGGCGACGTCCGCGACCGCTTCCTCAAACTCCACGACACCGTCTCCGGCGCCGGCGGCATCAGCAGCATCCCCATCTCCGACGACGCCGCCGCCTACCGCGCCCGCAAACAACTCGCCGACGCCGCCGAAACCCTCACCCACACCAGCCACGCCGAAGACAACATCAACCGCCTCTTCAACATCGAACAAGGCGACGCCACCACCCGCCGCACCGACCTCGCCCGCCTCAGCAGGGACATCACCAAAGCCCGCACCTCAATTAACGACGCCACCCTCCGCCAAGAACTCGTCTCCTTGGAGGAGCGCGTCCGGCAGCTGGATGCGGACCCCGGCAGCCCCACCTTCCTCGACGACTACCTCCGCCTCCTCTCCGACTACCGAATCGTCCTCGACGCCGTCAAAGACAAAGAGTTCAGCGACGTCAAAGACCGTCACAAACTCACCACCCCAGCCATCTACGACAAGGACTACTGGTACCCCACCTACGTCCCATTCGTTGCGCTCCAGTCCTGGCACAGCACCAACGTCGCCGCCGCGAACTCGGCTGCTTCTTCCTCCTCTTCGGGCGTGAACACGACGTTCAGCTCCGGGTTCACGGCCGCTGGCGGGTCGGGGAGTTTCTAGTTCCACTGGCTTGGGAACTATTTTGGGCCAGGGCATTTGCCACCTGGGGAAACGCTATTGTTGCGTCCGGTTTCGGGATTGAGACGTGAAATAGTTCCCCATCACAGGAGGTCGCGCACCAAATTCCCTCATACGCGCTCGCCGACCTGGTCTTTTGCAGATCGGTCTGCTGAAAAGCGGGAATGTGGTGCAGGCCCCGGCCATAAAAACATCAGAATGCAGATTGATGCTAAATTGGCGTTGCAGACCTCCACCGCACATGCGGAATTTGGGGGTCTAGCTGTTTTCCAGGGCTATTGGCCGTATTTTCGGGGAGTTCCACCCCAGTCTCACCTCTCAACCAGTCCGGGACAGATCTTGAAATCTTGTAAATGTGAGGCCTGTGGAATCCGCCTGAGCAGGAGGAATCTGAGTGATAGCCTTATTCTCGTGCGAAAAATGAACATTAATTTCAGGGCCGAATGGAATAACGCGCAAGTCATCGTCGCTCTGCTCGTTGCTTTCGTATCGTTCCTGGCCATGGTGCACTGGGGGTTGGTGATTTTCTGGGAAAAGCCCTGGCAGGAATCGCTTGCGACGATATTTTCATATCGAGGAGCGATACCTGCTGCCGCAGCCGCCGTACTTACGCTAGGCATCGCCACCAAGTCACTGTCGCAGAAATCAAATGCTGATGACCGCTCTGCGTACTACGAACGTGTTCAGTGGGCAATCGATATGACACTTGCAGAAAATCCCGCTCAGCAAAATGCAGGTTGGCATTTTTTGACCCCAATGCTGGAGTCAGGGTTGAAGTCTTCAGAAGATATCGGGTTTACTCGGGCTATTCTTGAATACGACAATAAATTTAACCCGAAGAATTCAACCTCTTCGCCCGGTACTACTTCGAAGAACTGGGTTTCAGACCTAGATATTTTGTTACTATTATCCGTACTAGGTCATAACAGGGATAGGAAGGAGTCTGCTGATGACTAATCAGGCAATGGCAGAGCGGAAGTATCCACTGACCGAATCCCATAAACGAATGATCGAGCAGTTGCCAATGACACAGGCGAAAGCTAGTCGTGATTTGCAAGAGTATGCCAAGAAACTCGAAGCACGTCAGAACCGGCCCTTATGGCAGCGGATTCTAGGCATTTATCCGATATAGATGGTGTTGCCCGGAGGGCTCCACACATAGGTTAAAAGACCGAGTGTGATCCATGCGACCATCAAACACAGCCACAAGCAGCGGTACTAAAACGTTTCACGGGCTTCTCCTAGTATGAGTAGTGTTTCCTTGCAGGATAAATGCAAATATTTTTGCACACAATTATTTGCTCTGCCCGAACACATTCACTCCAGCTGACTGACTAGCCGTCACCGATCTAGGCTTTTACAACTTGGCCAACTCAAAGCGAGGGAATTTGGTGCAGGCGCCTCCTCCCTGCGCACCAAATTCCTTGTTCTCCCACAGGGCGGCCGACGTTTTCCCAGGTCGCGATTCAGTCGGGCGGGAATGTGGTGCGCGTCCCGGGCACTTGAGTGCCAAAGGACGCAATTTCGAAAAGTAGCACCAATATAGTGCCTGGTCAGCAATGGGCTGGATGTTTAGGGGTGCGTCCTTTGGCACTCACGGCACTCGAGACCTAAGAACGCCAAAGGCCCCACCAAAAAGGCGGGGCCTAAGACAAAAAATAAAGCTACTCCACGGTGACGGAGTTGATCACGACGTCCTCGACGGGGCGGTCCATGCGGCCGGTCGGGACGTTGGCAAGCTCGTCGACGACCTTGCGGGAAGCCTCATCGGTGACCTCGCCGAAGATGGTGTGGCGGTTGTTCAGCCACGGGGTTTCGGCGACGGTGATGAAGAACTGGGAACCGTTGGTGCCTGGGCCGGCGTTGGCCATGGCCAGCAGGTATGGGCGGTCAAACTGGAGTTCTGGGTGGAACTCGTCGGCGAACTGGAAGCCTGGGCCGCCGGTGCCGGTGCCGGTTGGGTCGCCGCCCTGGATCATGAAGTCGGGGATGATGCGGTGGAAGATGGCGCCGTCGTAGAAGGGGCCTTCGGTGGTGCCGGAGGCGTTCTTGGTGGAGTAGTCGAGGGTGCCCTTCGCCAGGCCGGTGATGGTGTCAACGGTGTGTGGGGCGTGGTTACCAAACAGGTCGACTTTGATGTCGCCGTGGTTGGTATGGAACGTCATTGTCTGCGTCTTTTGAGTCATGGTGTACAGCGTACACGACCCTCCACGCCCCTCGTCTGGTGTTAGCGCTGGGCGAGCACCGCGTCGCGTGCAGCAACCAGGTTGCGTAGCGACGGCACCACTTCCTCATACTTGCGGGTCTTCAGGCCGCAGTCGGGGTTGACCCAGAGGTGTTCGGCTGGGACGTGGCGCAGTGCTGCTTGGAGCAGTTCGACGATTTCCTCGACGGAAGGGACGCGTGGTGAGTGGATGTCCCAGACGCCGGGGCCGATTTCGGAGTGGAAGGAGTCGTCGATGTCGGCAAGCAGTTCCATGCGAGAGCGGGCGGCTTCGATGGAGGTGACGTCGGCGTCGAGGCCTGCGACTGCGTCGATGATCTGGCCGAACTCTGAGTAGCAGAGGTGGGTGTGGATCTGGGTGGTCGGAGTGGCGTTCAAGGAGACGAGTCGGAAGGAGCGGACGGCCCAGTCGAGGTAGGACGGGCGGTCCTTGGCTCGGAGTGGGAGGAGTTCGCGCAGGGCCGGCTCGTCGATTTGGATGATGCTGATGCCGGCTTCCTCGAGGTCGCGGACTTCGTCGGCGAGGGCGGCGCCGATTTGGTCGGCGGAGACGGACAGGGGGACGTCGTCGCGTTTGAAGGACCAGGCCAGGATGGTGACAGGGCCGGTGAGCATGCCCTTGACTGGCTTGTTGGAGAGGGATTGGGCGTAGGTGGCCCATTCGACGGTCATTGGTGCTGGTCGGGAGACGTCGCCGTAGACGATTGGTGGGCGGGTGCAGCGGGAGCCGTAGGACTGGACCCAGCCGTTTTCGGTGACGACGAAGCCGTCGAGGAGTTCGGCGAAGTACTGGACCATGTCGTTGCGTTCGGCTTCGCCGTGGACGAGGACGTCGATGCCGATTTCTTCTTGCAGTTCGATGACCTGCTTGATTTCTTGCTGCAGCGCTTCCTTGTATTGAGCGTCGCTGAGTGTGCCGTTGCGGTGTGCGGCGCGGGCTTGGCGGATCTCGGGGGTTTGGGGGAAGGAGCCGATGGTGGTCGTCGGCAAGCTGGGGAGGTTCAGCGCCTCGCGTTGGGCCTGCTGGCGCTCGGCGAACAGCGGCTGGCGCTGCACCTGACCTGCGGGAAGCGTGCCAAGACGCTTGGCGACAGCCTCGTCGTGGCGCAACGGGGACTCCGCGCGGGTGCGCGCGACGCGGGCGGACGCGGCGAACGCAACCTCGGCGGCCTGCGGGCCGGCGCTCAGGGCGAGGGCTTCGGCGATCTTCTCGTCGGCGAAGGCGAGCCAGGTGGCGACGTCCACGGGCAGGTTGCGCTCGGCCTTGAGGGTGTGCGGCACGTGCTGCAGCGAGGTGGACGTGGTCACCGATGTGGCGCCGAGGGTGGTGAGGATTTCGGTGCGTTCGGCGAGGTCGGCGGCCCAGACGTTGCGGCCGTCGATAAGTCCGGCGACGAGGTGTGTCTCGGGCGCGACGTGCGTGCGGACCTGCTCGACGTAGTCCGGGGAGGCCTGCAGGGTCCACGGGGACAGGTCGACTTGAAGGGCTTCGGGCTTGAGCTCGCCGAGGACCGGCAGGGCGGCGTCGGCGGCGCCGTACGGGGTGGTCAGGTAGACGTTCGGGCGAGCGTCGGCGCCGAGGAGTGTCGACCATGCCTCACCCAGGTAGCGCGCGATATCGGTGTCCGGGGTGTCAACGTCAGCGACGACAATCGGCTCGGCAACCTGGACCCACTCCACACCGGCCTGGCGAAGCGCCGCGAAGACCTGAGCGTACGCGTCGACCAGGGCCGGGAGCAGGGACCACTCCACCGGCTTCGACAGCGCGAGCAGCGTGACTGGGCCGACGAGGTACGGGCGCACCTGATGGCCGGCCTCGCGGGCCTCCTCCACGATGCGCACGATGCGGTCCGGCACCGGCGTGATCTCCTGACCAGCGGCGACCTCGGGCACGAGGTAGTGGTAGTTGGTGTCGAACCACTTGGTCATCTCCAGCGGCACGCGGTTGGCGGTGCCGCGGGCGAGCGCGAACTCCTCGTCCAGGTCGGTGCCGCCGGCGACGAGGCCGACGGTCAGCGCGGTCTCCAGGACGTGGTCGTAGAGGGCGACGTCCGCCGGGATGGCGTAGGGCTCGGAGAGACCGAGGTCACGCAGGTGGTTGTACGTATCGATGCGCAGGGCGCGCGTCGTGGAGCGGAACGTGTCCGCGTCGATCTGCCCGGACCAGTAGGACTCCAGGGCGCGCTTCAGTTCGCGTTGCGCGCCGATCCTCGGGTAGCCCTCGATGGTCGTGGTGGGGAATGCTACGGTGCTCACAGGTTGAGTCCTTTCAATAGTTCACGTGTTACTGCTAAGTCGTTATGTGTGTAAACATGCAGGCCACCGGCGCCAGCCTGCAGAATCGTGCGCGCTAACTCAACGGTGAGTCGCATGCCAATCTGGTGCTCTTCCTCCGGTGTCCGCGCCGCTTCAAGCTGCTTGATGACGTCCACCGGGGGTGCCACACCGGACAACTCGCCCATCCTGCGCACCCGGTTCACGCTGGTCATCGGCATGATGCCGGGGATCAGCGGGATGCGCACCCCGGCGAGCCGGGCACGCTCCGCGAAGCTGAGATAGTCCTGCGCGTCGAAGAACAGCTGCGTGATGGCGAAGTCGGCACCGAGGCGCTGCTTCGCCAGCAACACGTCCAGGTCTTGGTCGTCGCTGGTGCTCTCCGCGTGTCCCCGCGGGTAGCAGGCCACCGACAGCGCGAGCTTGCCCGCCGCGAGGCGGTAGGCCTGGGCGTCGGCAACGTCCTGGATCAGGTTGAGCAGGTCCGTTGCGTGCTGCAGGTGTGTGTCCGGCAGGCGGTCGAGTCCGGCCGGGATGTCGCCGCGAAGGGCGAGGAATCCGCGGACGCCGGCGTCGATAAGCTGGGTGATCCACTGCCGCAGCTCGTCGGGCGTGCCGGCGGTGCAGGCGAGGTGCGCGATGGGGCGCATGCTCGTGGTCTGCGCGATGCGCTCGATGAGGCGGGCAGTGCCTTCCAGCCAGTCGCTGCGGTGCGAGCTGGTGACCGACACGTAGTCGGGCTGGTAGGCGGCGAGCCCTTGGATGAGGGCGTCGAGCTTGGCGGAGTCGGCGCTGTGACGCGGTGGGATCACCTCGAAGCTGAGTGCCGTGCGTGCCCGCTGCGGGCGTGGTGCGAGCTCCTCCTCGATGCCGTCCAACGGTGCCGACGCCGAGATCCGCGTTTCCAACGTTGCCTGCCGCACCTGACTCACCTGCCTTCTGTTGCTTCCTGTTGATGGGGTGCAATGAAATTTAAGACTGGCCGCAAGGGTGCACAACTACTTTTGCGTATCGCGATGTATTGCCACAGGTCAGCGACCTGCGAAATGTGAATAATATTTCCCAAAACTGAACCGCTTGGTCTACTTCGTGCGGACTGTGGGGGCACATGTCGGTGCAGCCCGCTAGGGTGGTTGGGAAAGAACACAACGAAGGAGCACACATGAACCTCACCACTGCACGACTCGCACTGCGCGGCATCAGCGGCGCCTGGAACTACTTCCGCGAACTCAACAGCAAGCAGCAGCGCGACGTCTACGAAGCACTCACCGAAGCCATCAAGGACGACAACATCGACGACCTCCACGACCTCGCCGACGTGCCACAGCTCGAGGGGATCTACGACGCCGCGCGCCAGCAGGCCGGCAAAGTCACCCGCGCCAGCCACGCGCGTATCGACGCCCGCCGCGCCCTCCACGCCGCGACCGCCCCTGACCGCAAGGCTCGCCAGATCGCGCTGAAGAAGGAAGCGCGCAAGCGTGGGACCGGCTCGAAGGTCCTGCTCGCCTCCCTCGGTGCGGGCGCGCTCGCGGCCGGCGGCTGGGCGCTGTGGGAGTTCTACCTGCGCGAAAAGCTCGAGGAGCGCAACCACGAGCCGAAGCACGCACTGCGGGAAGACGCGACTGAAGGCGGGTCTGAGGGAACGGCGACGCTGGTGTACTCCACCGATTCCGCCGACGACCAGTTCAGCACCCTCGACGCCCTCGACGACGAGCAGCGCCGCGCTACGAAGTAGCTGCTAGCTGGCGTCCACCCGCCACGCCAGCAACAGGTGGTTGACCAGGCGGGTCTTCACGTCTGGGAAAAGGTTGCGCAGATTCGCACTCATGGGGCGGGTCACCACGATGAGCTCGGCGGCGATCTCGGAGGGAGTCAGCGCTGGGTCCACCAGGCCGTGAGCGGCGGCGAGGTCCAGCAGCTCTTGGGCGTGCGCGAAGAACTCGTCGCGGCGCTGCCGCACCGTGGGCTCCAGGGCGTGCGGCGGCTCGTCCGCCGGGGCCGCCACCAGCATGCCGATACCCGAGTCGGCGCACGCCCAAATGAAAGCGCGCCACTGCTCCTCCGGGGCGCTGTCAAACTTGGCCAGCGTGTCCCCCAGCTTCGCGTCGAGCACGTCAATGAACTCGAGGGCGCACGCCTGGCGCAGGTCGGCGCGCGTCGGAAAGTGCCTGTACAGCGTGGCGATGCCCACCCCAGCGTGCTCCGCGATCTCGCCAAGCGTGACCTCCGAGTTCGGGCGGGTGCGGAAGTTCTCCACCGCCGCCCGGATCAGCTGTTCGCGCTTCTGTCTCGCATCGGCTCGCATGGTGCTTCCTTTCCGCTTGACATTAACTGATAGTCAATCCTACGCTTAGCACCATTCTGCAACGAAAATCAACCAAAGTAGGTGTTCAATGGACTGCATCCTACGAGCCGTCGACGTCGTCGTGCGCCCAGGGAACAACCCGGTCAACCTCGAGGTTGGCGAAGGGTTCACGCTGGTCACATCGCCGCGCGAGTCCGGCGCGTCCACACTGAGTATGGCGCTCGCCGGCCGCTACGAACCACACAGCGGCACCATCGAGCTTTTCGACGAGCCCACCACCGCCCGCCAACGCTTCCCCGAGATCGCCCTGGCGGGCATCTCGCTCATCGACTCCGTCGAGCGCTCCGTGCCCACCAAGGAAATCATCCGGGAGCAGATCTCCTGGGAGCTGCCGTTCTTCCGCCTCATCCCGCGTGACCTGCTCGGCCACGAACTTGTCGAACCCTGGCTGGAACCCCTCCAATTCGACCTGGACGAGGACAAACTCAAGCTCGGCATCGGCGACCTCAGCATCGTCGACCGGATGCGGCTGCGTGTACTGCTCGCGCTCATCGCGCGACCAGACGCGCCGCTCATCATCGTCGACGACCCAGACCAGCTGCGTAACTTTGAGCTGCGCAAGGAATTCATCGACAACTTGCGCGACGTCGCAGAACTCAAACCAGTGCTGGTCAACAGCGTGAACAAGGAGGACCTATGATCGCAGGGCTGCACATCGGCAGCAACTTCCGAAAGTTCGGTCACGGCAAACTGCCGCCGCTCGCCATCATCGCCATCACGCTCATCCCGCTGCTCTTCGGCGGGCTGTTCGTCTGGTCCTACTACGACCCACTGGGCAACCTACACAAGATGCCCGTCGCCCTGGTCAACTCGGACGAGGGTGAGCACGGCCTGACCGTCGTCGAAGAGCTCATGGCCGAGCAACCCATGGACTTCCGCCTGGTCAGCGCGGAGGAAGCCCAAAAGGGCGTCGCCGACGGCACCTATTACCTCGGCGTGGAGATCCCCAGCGACTTCTCCGAAGCCGCCGAATCCGTCAACTCCGACAACCCCCACCAGGCGAAACTCAACATCTCCCTTAATGAGACCAACGGGTTCATTCCCACCATGCTGGGCAACCAGGTGACCCTGATCATGAGCTCCGTCATCTCAGAGAGCGTGAGTAAAGAGGTGGTCAACCAGCTCTTCGTCGGCTTCAACACCATCCACGACGGCATGGTGCAGGCCGCCGATGGCGCGGGCAAACTCGATGACGGCGCCAACAAAGCCAAGGACGGCAGCGGCAAACTGAAGGACGGCGCCGGCAAGCTCAACGGCGGCGTCGGGGAGCTTGACAACGGCATCAAGAAGCTCGCCGACGGCGCGCAGCAACTCGACTCCGGCATCGGCGAACTCCAACAGGGCGCCAACACCCTCAACGAGAAGCTCGGCGAAGCCTCCCAAGGCGCCAACAAGCTTGCCGACGGCCTCTCCGCCCTCCAAGACGGCACCAACCAGCTGGGCGCCGGAGCAGCCGCCATCGCCGGCGGCGTAGGCAAGCTGACCTCCATCACGGACCAGCTCAACGTCGCCCAGAACACCTTCAACAGCATCAACGCCACCCTGGACCAGGCCATCCGCCAACTCGACGCCACCCCAGTCCCCGGCGCGGCCGACCTGGCCAATCAGGCCCGCGGCCTGAAAGCTCAGCTCAACGGCGACCAGTTCGTCGCCATGAACCCGCAGATGATCAACGACCTGACCAGGTTGCGCAACGGCGCCCAAGAACTGTCCACCCAGCTCAACGACCCCACCGCCAAGTACCGCTCCGGCATGGACCAAGCCGCAGCCGGTGCGCAGACACTGGCGCAGGGTCTGCGTATGCTGCAGGACGGCTCCGGCACGCTCGTGGTGGGCGTCGGCAAGCTGAAGGACGGCTCCTCCCGCCTCGTCGTGGGAGCGAACTCCGCAGCCGAAGGCACCTCCAAACTCGCGGGCGGCTCCAACCAGCTCGTCGTCGGCCTCAACGACCTGAACGACGGCCTCGTCACCCTCAGCGACGGCACCGGCGAACTCAGCCTCAAACTCAACGAAGGCGCCGACGAAGCCCCCACCTGGGAAGGCGACCGCCTCGAGAAAGCCACCGAAGCCGCCGGCAACCCCGTCGTACACAACAACACCGGCGATGAACTCACCTTCTTCGGTAAGGGCCTCTCCCCCTTCTTCCTGTCCCTCTCCTTGTGGATCGGCGGCCTGGTGCTCTACATGATCCTCGCGCCGTTCTCACGCCGCGTCATCGACTCCGGCACCAACCCCTTCCGCATGGTCGCCCACACCCTGCTGCCGTCCCTGATCGTCGGCTTCGTGCAAGCCGTCCTGCTGTGGCTCGTGCAGGTCGTCGCGATCGGCGTCGAGCCGAAGCACCCACTCGGCCTCTTCGGCGTGCTGTGGTTCGGCTCCTGGGTGTTCATGTCGATCATCCTTGCCATCAACATGGTCTTCGGCCCCGCCACCGGCAGGCTGGTCACCATGGCCCTCATGTCCCTGCAACTCGTGGCGTCCAATGGTCTCTACCCGCCCGAAGTGCAGCCAGGGTTCATCCAATGGGTCCACGCCTGGGACCCGATGCGGTTTACCGTGGACATGATTCGCGTCGCCTTCTTCGGCACCCATGCCGAAGACCCGCGCCTGCTGCGCGCCATCATTGTGCTGTCCCTCTTGGCTGTGGCCGCATGGCTGATCAGCGCGTGGGGTATGTGGAAGCGCCGCATCCTCAACGACAAGGACATCCACCCAGAGCTCGCGCTGTAAGGGTTTGTGGTTGCTGGGGGCCGGTCCCTGGCACCACATTCCTATTTGGGGGTTCGGCGAGCTGGGGAAACGCTGTGGCGCATTTTCGAGATTCGGGAATTTGGTGTCTGGGCAGGGGATGCGCGCACCAAATTCCTGGATTTTGGCAGCCGGGTTTGGAAAAGCCCAGGTCGATGGGGGTCGGGGAGGGAATGTGGTGTCCCATCGGGAGATGCCAGTGCCAAAAGACGCAATTCTTGTTGGGGGAAGGGGTAAAAACCCAGCTCGTGAAGAGAGAGTTGCGTGCTTTGGCACTGAGGTGAGGGGGAGTGCACCAAATTCCTCCTCGTGGAGTTGACGACCTGGGGAAACGCCGCGTCGCCTTTTCGAGATTCGGGAATGTGGTGTCGTGATGCTTGGCCTGCGCACCAAATTCCCCCTTGCGCGTTTGGCAAACTGGGGAAATGCCTGACCGGTCGTTCGAAGTTAGTGATTTTGGTGCGCTCCCCCTCTGCATGTGATTCCTTCGACTGGTAGACTCGCCACATTGTTGATGCGTCAACACGCATTGCGATCTACCAATAACGAAGGAGCACACTATGTCTACATCTGCGAAGCTTGCATCCGTTGCCCTGCGCGTGCCGACGGGCCTTTTCATTTTGAATTCCGCCCTGGGCAAGTTCAGCCTTAACCGCGAGGCCGCCGAGGGACTCCAGGGGATGGCCGCTACCGGCATCCCGGCACTGAGCAAATTGGATCCGGAGCAGTTCGGCAAGGGACTCGCTGTCTCTGAGTCCGCGGTGTCTGGCGCGCTGCTCGCCCCCTTTGTCAGCAACCGCCTGGCCGGTGCAGCCCTTGGCGCGTTTGGTGCTGGCCTGTTGACGATGTACTTCAACAACGACGCCATGACCGAGGACGACGGCATCCGTCCTTCCCACGATGGCCTTTCCTTGGCGAAGGATTCGTGGCTGGTTTCGATGGGTGCGGCGCTGATGGCGTTGCCGAAGAAGCGGAAGTAGCCGTGTAGATTTTCTTGCAAGCAAAAACCCGGCCGGCGCACCGTGGTGGTGTGCGGGCCGGGTTTTGTTATGCCCTGGCCTCAGACTGAGGCGGAGTCAACGTTACTTTTTGTCCGCAGGCTTGGTTTCCTCGGAAGGCTTTGCTTCCGTGGTTGCCGGGTTGTCCTTCTTCGAGGAACCGTCAATCAGGGTCTGGTTGCCGGTTGCCTTGCCCAGCTGGTAGGAGGACGTTGCTTCGTCCACGCCACAGCTACGCAGGACAACGTCCATGATGATCAGGCCGGCGGTGATGGCACCGAGGGCGCCACCTGCGAGGCCGATCATCTGTGGGTTCGCTACCTGGAACGCACCCTGCAGACCAGCGGCGGTCTGTGCACGGTCGTGGTCGTAGATACCCAGGCCACGCTGGATGTCATCGTTAGCGCGCTTGATGGCTGCGTTGACCTGTGCGCGCAGGCTCTCGAGGCCCGGAATGCGGACCTGGGAGAGGATGCCCAGCGGGATCAACAGCAGCAGTGGCGACGCCATGCCGACCAGACCAGCGATGCACTTCGGGTCCTTGAAGTTCGCGTTCGAGGAACCGGACTGCTCTACCTGAACGTTGATATCGATCTTGGATGCAGCGTTGCCGCTCGGAAGCTGCGGAACAATGGTGATGTTCCCGCTCTGGGTAGGCGTGATGATCCACTTGCCGTTCTCGAATTTCACATCGGCGTTGCCACCAATGATGTCGAACCGCAGCTTGCCGAAATCGATGTCGAATTTGGCGTTCGGATCCTTCTCAATGATGATCTGACCGTTCTTGCCACGTGTGATCTTGAACAGCTTATTCGGGTCAGCGATGTTCGCGCCTTGAGAAGTAGACCAACCCTGTGGCAACACAGAGACATTGTACTTGGTCACCAGATCGCCATTCGGGTCACGCTCCTCGATGACGATGGTCTGGTGCGCGGCCGCCGGTTTAGGCGTGACTACGAACTTGCCTTCCTTCGTGCTGGTGGAAACAAGGTCGGCACCCTTGGTAACTGCAAAGGTGTTCTTCGAGTCAGCAGGTGCGAACTCTACGTCCTGGCCAACCAGCGCACCGGTGTTGACTTCCTTGTACTTGCGCTGCTTACCCGGCTTGATGTTCAAGGTGTAGCGCGCCACAACGTTGCCATTGGGGTCAATTTCTTGAACAACGCCAGACTTACCGGCAGTGCCAGCCTTAGGCTTAGCCACCCATTCCGTAAGCTTCTGACCCTCATTGTTCACAGAGCCGCTGTCAACTGTCTTGGTTTCGAAGTTCTCAGCGCCACTTGCCCACACCATAGTGTTCGGGTTGATTTCAAGTGCACGGAACTCGGAGGTCTCCGGCAAGTCCAGGGTACGTGCGCCCTTACCGTCGCCAGCACCGACAGTGAACACGTAGTTCGCGTAGACGCCACGGTCGTCAGCAACCTGGAACGTGAAGGTCTTGCCAACCGCGCTTTCCTTCGGCTTAACGGCGAAAACGCTGCCCTGTTCAGACACCTCGAAGAATTCATTCATCTTATCCGTGATGTCCGTGAGGTTGCTCTTGCCTTCAGCAGTTGCACCGGTCGAATCGATAGATGCAATTGTGCCGTCGAGGAGCTTGAAGATCTTATCGCCTTCGTAACGAGCAAGCTTGGCTACACCGTCAGTAGTGAGGGTACGCTTGATAGTCTTGTTCGTATCGCGGCCAGGCTTCAAGTTAAACGTGTAGCGCTCGAAGATGTAGCCGTCCTTCGTACGGTTCTCGACGACGACCTCACCGTTTGCGTTACGCAGCGGTTTCAGGTCCATCGTGGAGCCATCCTCCGGCTTGGACTGCAGCAACTCCTCACCCTTGACCAGCTTCAGGTTGGTTCCCTGGATAGCCATGTCGTTATCGGTGGTGATGTCGTGCTTGAGTTCCTTGACCTCGCCCGGCTTAACGTTGACAACCCACTCAGTAACCACGAGTTCAACGTACGGCTTGTCACCGTTGTTCGGATCATGCTTGATCTTATCGCCAACCAGGTCAGGGAAAGCGAGTTCCGCATTACCGTGGTCCTTCGGCTGGTTCTGGTCGTCGATGCTGTACCAGCGAATGGTTTCCTGGACGCGGACGGTGCCTTCAGAACCCGGCTTGAACCGGAAGCGCATATCGGTGATGTCACCGTTCGCGTTCTTCTTCTCTTCGCCCTCAGGGATAATCAGATCCTGGCCCTCGACGATGCGGAGGTTGTTGTTCTTCTCATCGCCAGTGCGGATCGTCATCAGCGAGCGATCAATGACATCGCGAGAGCGGGTCTCCTTATCCAAGGAGTCCGCATTGCGTGCCGGGTTGATCTGGATGTTCCAGACACCACGCAGCTCGCCCTTCTCATCGTGTACCTGCACGACGACCTTGCTGACATCGCTCGCGTTCGCAGCAGCCTCAGTTGGCTTGATGACCCACTTGCCGTCCTCCTCGGTCAGCGTCGCGTAGTCCGTGCCGTTGCCCACGATTTTGGCGGTGAGCTTATCCTGCTTGTCGATCTCGACCTTGCCGTCGTGGTTAATGATGACGTCGCGGATGTCTGGACCAGCATTCGGGTCCTTCTTCACAATGAAGGTGAACTCGTACTTGCGACCATTCTCATCGATGAACGTGACGTGTGCTTCACCCTCGGAGCCCTCGTTCGGGACGATTCGCCAGTTGTCGCCGTCCTTGACGATCTCCTTAATCACCTTGTTCACGTCAGAGGTGATCTCGTACTTGGTACCGCCACGGCGTTCAACGTAGCCGACCGAGGTATCAGCGATCTCACGTGTCACCTTGTAGGTGGAGTTGAAGTTCTCAATTGTGATGATGTTTTCCTTCTCAACACCATCCTTCGAGGTCACCTTCACACGCACTTCACCCTGGACGTTCTTGTCCTTCGGAGTGACAACGATGTGACCGGCACCGTCATCCTCCACCTTGGCGATGTCACCGCCCTTGAGAAGGTCCCACTTGTCGCCCTTCTCGATCTTGATGAGCTTGGTGCGGTCAGAGCCGCCCTGGTTGATGTTGTAGAAGTAGTTGTTGACGATCTTGTTGAGGTGCTCAATCTCGCCCGTACGGTCGTTGATCTGCAGCTCGTAGATGTACTCGTTGCCGTTTTCGTCGGTAACGACGATTTCAACAACACCGGACCCCTTGAAGCCATCCTTTGGCTTGATGATCAGGTTGTTGTTCTTGTCACGGTCCACAATGACCAGATCGCCACCACGAGTGATGCGCCAGGAGTAGCCCTGCTTCTTCAGGTCACCCAGGTCAAGAATCTTCTTTTCGTCCTTGTGACGAATGTCGATCGTGTTGTGGATCTCGTGAACTTCCTTGATGATCTGGGTCTCGTACTCCCGGATAATCTCCTTCACATTCACGTTCGTGGAGGTCGTCGTGGTCGTCGACTGCGCCGTCTCGGTTTCAGTAACGTCGGACGGCGTAACCTCAACTGTCGTTGGGACGGTCGTGTACTCAGTCAGAGTCGTCGGAGTGGTGTGCTCCTTCACGGTGGTGACTACGGGTGACTCGGTGATAGTCGTCGTGGTCTTGACTTCCTTGCCCGGAACCTCACGTGTGGTGATGTACGGCTCAGGCTTGGTCGTGCGCGTGGTGGTAATAGGCTCGCCATTCTTCCGCACGGTCGTCGTGTACGTCGACGCTTCCGGCGTCACTGTCTCGGTGGTGACGCTTGGCGCCAACGTCGTCGTCGTTTCGACGGTCTTCGGAGGGAACTTCTTCCACTTCGTCACCGTGGCCTCTGGCACGCGAGTCACCGTGGTGATCGTGCTCTTCGGCAGTGTCACCGTAGTGTTGGTGTACTTCGGGGCTGGCGGCTGTGGCTTTGGCGTCTTCGGCTTTTCCAGGCCCGGTTGGGACGGAATAATCAGTCGCTGGGAAGTGTACTCACGACGCCAGCTCAAGTTCAGATTGTAGTTCTTCGGCATGAGGACGACGATGTAAGCGTCATCGCTAACTTCCTTGCGGATTTTCGCCATCGCCTCCTCATTCACCATGAGGTAATAGTTTGGCCCCGGCGTGTTCTTGTCCACGTGACGATAACGAATCTCAAAGCCGGTGAGCTGGGTAAACAGCGCGTCACCCATCAGCTTCGGGCGGATGTCATTGAGATACCCAAGGTTGTTGGAAAGCAGCGCCTGCATGTAGTTCATCTTCTTCGTGACGCTTGCAGTGTCGCCACGCTTCTGGTCTTCCATGACAGAGCGCATCAGGTAGATCGCGCCCTTCTCGACATCTTTGTTGATGCGGTTACCCTCACCGTAGCGACCGGACTGGCCTGTAAGCTTGCGGTACTCGTATCCCGCCGGGTTGTTCCATGGGTTATCTACACCCCAGTCGATGCACCAGCCCGGACCGTACTGTGTGGGAAGCAGGCCAAGAGCGTTGGTGCCATGCGGGATACGTTCTTTCCAGAGCGCCTGCTCCTCACGTACCTGCTGCTCCACCTCTGGGCTAAGCCGATCGTATTCGGATGTAACAGCGATGTCTGCGCTTGCGTTCGGCGCAACGACGTTGGCGGTGCTAACGGCCATAACGCCTGCAATCAGGCCGGCCATGATTCGCTTCTTAAGATGTGCGTTTTGCAACGGCTCAATCCTTAAAAATCGTAGGAGATATTCGAAGCAGCCTGAAGACCATCTGAACACGGATCCACAAACTGACAGACATTTATTCAATCACAAAAATCTCCCTGAAAGTAGTCCACAACGCCCCCACCACCACAAAACCACACAAACCCCCACAAAACCCCCACCAAACCCACAATAAAATCCCCCTGACCAGCACCTTCACAAAAGCTGGCAACGCACGCAACAAAAAAGTGATCTATCACACTTAAAACACCACTGCCACCAAACAGGGGGGACACTGTCACCTGGTTTACCTCGTGAAATCCCTATCGCGGAAAGCTAGGAATGCAAAAAGACCCCTCCCCGTGCGGAAAGAGGTCTTTGCTAGAAGCGCTTACTTCTTATGTGTCTCCGAAGCTGACGTCTCGGTGGTCGGGACCGGGGTAGCGGTCTTCACCGCATCCCCCTTCTTGGAAGACCCGTAGATCAACGTGTCGTTACCCGTAGCCTTACCAATCTGGTAAGAGGAGGTCTTATCTCCCTGGCCACAAGAACGAAGCACTGCGTCCACGATCAGCAGGCCAGCAGTGATGGTTCCAAGCGCACCGGCCGCCAGGCCAACCAATTCAGGGTTCACCGCACTGAACGCGTTCTGAATGCCTGCGGCGCGCTCTGCACGGTCACGGTCGTAGATGCCCAGGCCACGCTGGATGCGATCGTTTGCTTCACGCACAGCGGCGTTTAGCTTGCCCTGGATGCCCTCCAGACCCGGTACACGGACCTGGGAGAGGATGCCCAACGGAATCAGCAGCAACAGCGGCGAAGCGATGCCCACCAGCGATGCAATGCACTTGCCGTCAGAAGACCCAGCATTGTTCTGGTTGACCACGATGTTCACAGAGTAATCAGATGCAACGCCATCAGTGATGATCTTGAACTGAAGGTGCGTGGTCCCAGGCGTGATGCCACCCTTGCCCGGTTTAATCGTGATCGAGCCGTCCTTGTCATTCGGCACAATCATGTTTGGGTCGACAGGCTTGCAGTTATCCGGACCCTCGCAGACCTTGATGCTGCCTCGGTCGATAGAACCACCCTTCGGAGGAATGATACGCCAGGACCCATCTGGGTTCGGGCTGACATCGGAGTTGCCAGGCTTGACAATGACGTTGCCCTCAGAAGTGGCCGGAACATCGACGTCAATGATACGGACCGGATTACCCTTGCTGTCGACTTCCTCGATCTGTACGCGGCCGGACTTGCCAGGACGCGGCTTCAACGTGAAGCTGCCAGGCACGGTCGGGATCTCCTCGATGATGTCCTCGCCACGCAGAACGCGGAAGGTGTTCTTACCCTCACCTGGTGTGATCTTGTCCGTCAGCTTCGGCTGGTAGACACGACGCTCTTCGACGAACTTCAGCGCGCCACTGCCCTCAGTGATCGTGATGTTGTGCTGCTTGACAACCTTTCCGTTGTTGTCCTTTTCAACAACTACGACCTTGCCGCCCTTCGACCCTTCCTTCATGCGGAGAGTGAAGTTGTTCTCGGAGTCCTTGACAATCTCAACGTGTTCCTGACCCTCAACAACCTCATACTTGTGGTTGTTAACGATCGTCACGTCGAAGGTGCCCTTCTCCGTGATCGTGTAGGAACGTTCGATCTTGCCGGAGGAGCTGGAGCCACCCTTGCCCTTCGTGATGTTCAGGATGAACTTCTGGTAGACGTTGCCATCCTTGTCGGTGACCTCAACGACAATCTTGCCCTCAGCGCCGTCCTTCGGAGTGACAGTCCATTCGTCGCCCTTGTTGGACAGGTCGGCGAGGTTGCCGCCCTCAACGATCTTCACGGTGTCGCCTGGGTTGACGTTCGAGGTGAACTTGTCGTCGGACGTGATCTCGAAGGAGCTCACGTTTGGTTCGTTCGGCGTCACGTTGTAGATGAAGCGCTTGATCGGCAGGCCGCGCGAGTTCTGAATCTCGATAACAACCTTGCCGGAAACGGCCTTCTTCAGCGTGAGAGTCTGGTCGCCCTGTGGGTTGACCTTTCCATCCAGAAGGTCCGCGCCAGCGACGACGACGAACTTCTGGTTCTCGTTGACGCCAGGAAGCGTCAGTGACGAGCCTGCTGGAAGGTCGCGCAGAGTCTCATCAACCTTGGCCTGGCTGACCTTGATGACGTGCTCGATAAGCTCGTAACCGTTTGCGGACTTCTCCACGACGCGGAATTCACCGACGAAGTCCGTGTTCGGCATGAGGTAGAACTTGTTCGGGTCTTTCTCATCCTTGACCCAGCTGAAGTTATCGGTGCCGTCAGGGAAGGTGAACTCGTTGCTGCCCAGACCCTTCGTCAGGACCAAGGTGCGCCGGTTCGAAATCTCGGTCACGACGGTCTGCTTCTCAGGCTTCGCTTCCTGTGGGGTGACCACGATGGTGTAAACAGCAACCAGCTGGCCGTTTGCGTCCTTGACGTGTGCAACGATCAGGCCTTCGCCATTCGGCTCAAGGGTCCATTTGCCGTCGCCTTGCAGCTGCGCATCGTCGACAAGCTCTTTGCCTCGAACGATCTGGAGCGTGTCGCCCTTTTCGCCCTCAAGTTGAACCTTGTCGCCAACGGTAATGATCTCGGTCTTAGAGTCAACGAGGACATTCCGGCCGTCACGAACGTCGAGGGTAAACACGAAGGTTTCGCCCTTATCGTTCTTGGCGCGAATGATGACCTCACCGGTCTTGCCAGCCTTCGGGGTCAGTACCCACTGGCCACCCTTCTTCTCAAGGGACTCGATCAGGTCCTTGCCCTTCAGGATCTCAGGCTCGCCCTGGATGTTGTCAACCTCGAGCTTGTACGAGGAGACGTTACCGATCACGCGGGACTGGTTGTACTTGTTCGGCTTGGTGTCAACGTTGAACTCGTAGTTCTCTTCGTTGCCGGTCGGCTTACCGTCCTTGTCAACCTCGAAGACCTTGATCTTCACCTTGCCGGTGATGACGCCATCCTTGACGTTAACGCGCAGTGTGTCGCCATCTTCGGTGGTGGTGACCAATTCCTTGCCCTCGGTGACCTCGTACTTCCAGCCCTTCGGAATCGTGATCGACTGGTCAAGGCCGGTGACGGACACGTTGAAGAAGTGGTTGTTCACGCGAACGGTCTTCTCGGTGGTCTTGTTCGAGTCTTTGTTCACAACGTGAATCGTGTACTCGTAACGGTTGCCGTCACCGTCGGTAATGACAATGCGAACGTCGCCTTCGCCCTGCTTCTTCGGGGTGATAACCAGGCGGTTGTTTTCCTTTTTAACGTCAACCAGACCGTTGGAGTCGTCGACAAACTCGATCTTCCAGTTGCCCGACTTGTTAGGTTCGATGACCTTGGACTCGCTCTTGTTGGAGAAGTCGTAGACGTAGTTGTACTTGTAGAAGTGACGCTCGACCGTGGTGGTCTTGCGGCTCTCGGAAACGCGGGTGACGGTGGTGTCAACAACCTTGGTCACCGTCGACGGATCGGCTTGAACCGTCTTGGTCTCGGTCTTTGGATCCAGCGTCTTCGTCGCGGTGACGTATGTTGGCTCGGTCACGGTAACCGTCGGACGTACCTTGTTCGTCTCAGTAATCGTCGGACGCACCGTCGAGGTTTCAGTAACGGTGACAGGGGTCTTCTTCTCGACGACGATAACGTCGCGCGGAGCCGTCACGGTCTCAGTGACGGTGGTGGCTTCGCCGTCCTCAAACACAGGAACGGTGACGACTGGCCGTGGTGCAGTCTCAGTGACCGTCACTGGATCTGGGACCTCGGTCTTCTCCGTCTTGTAGATCTCCTGGAACTCGCGGGTTACCGTGACCTCCGGACGCTCCGTGATGGTCTCATAATCGAGGCCCTCATGCTTGTACACGGTCTTGGTGACGGTCGGCTGACCGGTTTCGGTCACGGTCGAGGTGCTACCCGGGCCTTCGGTGACAGTGACGGTGGTAGTCACAGTGCCGCCACCGTTGCCGCCGCCTGGACGTGGGTAGAAGCCGTCCAAACCAGGCTGTGTCGGAGGAATCAGACGCTGGAAGGTCGCCTCACGACCATCCTGGTAGATGTTGTAATCCTTCGGCAGCAGGATGGTGACGTACTCGCCAGGACGGACGTTGCTGGAAACACGACTGAACGCAGCCTGGTCCTTGACCAGCGCGAAGTTCGGCTGGAAGCTGTCGTTGCCGCCAAAGACGGCGCTGACACGGAAACCGGTCCACTGGGTGAACTCCTGGTTCGTGACGCGAACGCCGTTCTGCGCCTGGCCGTTCAGGATGTAGGAACGCTGGCCATCCAGCACGCTCTTGTTGTTCGACAGCAACGCCTGCAGGGCGACGTTCTTCTTCTTGACGTCGTCGAAGTTGCGCTCGTACCAGGATTTCAGCATCGACTTCGTCAACGAGATCGCTGCCGTCTCGATGTCAGCGTTAATACCAAGGCTGCCGTTGAAGCCGTTAAAGCCGTACAGGCCGGACATGCCGTCCAGCTTGCGCAGCTCGTAGCCCTGGGTCTGCAGGTTTGGCTGTGGCTTCTCAAGATCAATGCACCAACCCGGGCCGAGCGGGGTGACCTGCATCCAGGTCTTCAGCATGGCCTGGTAATCATTCTGATTCGTGAGCATCTTGATTTGCTCGGTGTTAAAGCGCAGCGCCTCAGCGTACTTATCGTTCGGCAGCGAGGAGTACGTACCCGTAATGCGCGGGTCCGCACTTGCGTCCGGGGCGACGACAACTGCGCCACCAGTAATCATTGCGCCCGAAATCAGGCCCGCCATGATTCGCTTCTTAAGATGTGCGTTTTGCAACGGCTCAATCCTTAAAAATCGTAGGAGATATTCGAAGCAGCCTGAAGACCATCTGAACACGGATCCACAAACTGACAGACATTTATTCAATCACAAAAACCGCCCCGAACGTAGTCCACTACGCCCCCACCACCACAAAAACACCACCACAACCCACAAAAACACACCCCACACACCCCAAAAACCCCCTGACCAGCACCTTCACAAAACCTGCCAAAGTATGCAACAAAAACGTGATCTATCACACGAAAAACACCACTGCCACCAAACAGGGGGAACAGCTGTCAACACACGAAAATACCCTGGCCTCCGAACCGGAGACCAGGGTGAACCTGTGGAGCATAGGAGAATCGAACTCCTGACATCCTGCTTGCAAAGCAGGTGCTCTACCAACTGAGCTAATGCCCCTTTTGTTCCTGTGGGCCTAGCAAGAATCGAACTTGCGACCTCATCGTTATCAGCGATGCGCTCTAACCGACTGAGCTATAGGCCCTGGGAACGAGAAGTAAGATTACCTACCGCTATAACCTTTGACAAATCGCCAGTACAAGCGGTGTTTTTAACACGGCTATCGCGCCCTGTTCGACATCACCAGGGTGACGCCTCCGACCAGGTCTGCGATCGCGTTGTAGAGCAACGCCGTCAGCGGAGCCATCACCGCGATGAACACCACGCCGATGAGCCCAAAAAGGCCAGCTGCGGACATGACTAGGGTGGCGTCGATAACTTGGTCGCCGCCGACGCCATTGACCAGCGAGTTCACGGAGTCGATGACCCCCGTTTGCGCGAGGCCGTAGTAAACGATGGCCGCGCCCAGCATCCACGCGACGAAGCCGACGAGGGCGAGGATGGTCGCCACCTTAAATACGGAGGCGACACCCACGCGCCGCACCACTATCTTGCGGGCGGCCATGGTTTACTCCCCATCCTTCGGCGAGGCGGAGATGGACGAAGAAGTCTGCTCCTTGGCTTCCTCAATCGTCTTCTCACCCTTGGCAACCGCGGTTGCCTCCTCTTCGCCCTGTTCCTCGACGTTCTTGTCGATGGCCAACAGCTCGACGTCATCCGCGAGGTCGACCAAGCGGACGCCCATCGTGGCGCGGGAGGACGGACGGATCTGGTTGACCTCGGTGCGGATCACACCGCCGGCAGAAGTGATGGCGAAGATCTGGTCTTCCTCATCGACAGCCAGGGCGCCGATCAGCTTGCCGCGCTTCGGAGTGTACTTGAAGGTCATCACGCCCATGCCGCCGCGACCCTGGGTGTTGTACTCCTCAATCGGGGTGCGCTTGCCGTAGCCGCCAGCGGTGGCGACGAGCAGGAACTCGCCGTCCTGGGCCACGGTCATCGCGAGCAGCTTGTCATCGCCGCGGAAGCGCATGCCCTTCACGCCGGCGGTCGCGCGGCCCATTGGGCGCAGCTGGTCGTCGTCGGCGGTGAAGCGGATGGACTGGCCCTGCTCAGAGACGAGCAGCAGGTCGTCCTCCTCGCCGGCAAGCGCGGCACCGATCAGGGCGTCGCCCTCGTTCAAGTTGATCGCGATGAGGCCCGCGGAGCGCGCCGACTCGTAGTCGGTCAGGCGGGACTTCTTCACGCGACCATCGCGGGTGGCCAGGACCAGGTACGGGGCGTCCTCGTAGGACTGGATCTGGATGACCTGCGCGATGCGCTCCTCCGGCTGGAACTCCAGCAGGTTCGCCACGTGCTGGCCACGGGCGGTACGGCCCGCCTCCGGCAGCTCGTAGGCCTTGAGGCGGTACACACGGCCGAAGTTGGTGAAGAACAGGATCCAGTCGTGAGTGGAGCAGATGAAGAAGTGTTTCACCACGTCGTCCTGCTTCAGTTCCGCGCCGCGGACACCCTTGCCGCCACGCTTCTGCGCCTTGTAGGCGTCCACCTTCGTGCGCTTCGCGTAGCCGGTGGAGGTGATGGTGACCACGACGTTCTCGCGCGCGATGAGGTCTTCCTCGGTCACATCGCCGGTCGCGGCAACAATCTGGGTGCGGCGCTCGTCGCCATACTTTTCGACGATCTCACGCAACTCGTTGCCAACGATCTCCCGCTGGCGCTCCGGACGGGCCAAGATGTCCTTGTAGTCGGCGATCTTGCGCTCGATCTCGGCCAGGTCGTCGATGATCTTCTGGCGCTCCAGCGCTGCCAGGCGGCGCAGCTGCATTGCCAGGATTTCGTTGGCCTGGATCTCGTCGACGTCGAGAAGCTTGATCAGGCCCTGGCGGGCGTCGTCAACCGTTGGCGAGCGACGGATCAGGGCGATGACCTCGTCCAACGCATCGAGCGCCTTGACCAAGCCGCGCAGGATATGGGCGCGCTTCTCGGCCTCATCCAAGCGGAACTTGGTGCGACGAACGATGACGTCGATCTGGTGCTTGACGTAGTAGCGCAACATCTGGTCGAGGCGCAGCGTGCGCGGCACGCCGTCGACGATGGAGAGCATGTTCGCGGAGAAGTTCGTCTCCAGCTGCGAATGCTTGTACAGGTTATTGAGCACCACTCGAGGAACCGCGTCGCGCTTCAATGTGACCACGATGCGCATACCGACGCGGTCGGAGGACTCGTCCTCAATCTTGGAGATGCCCACCATCTTGCCCGCGGCGACCTGCTCCGCAATGTTGTGGATGAAGTTGTCCGGGTTGACCTGGTACGGCAGCTCCGTAATCGTGATGACCTGGCGGTTGCCGATCTCCTCGATCTCGGTCACACCACGCATGCGGATCGAACCGCGACCGGTGGTGTAGGCGTCCTTGATGCCCTGATCGCCGACGATGAGGCCGGCCGTCGGAAAGTCCGGGCCCTTCACTCGTTCCATCACCGCGTCGAGCACCGCCTGCTCATCCGCGTCGTGGTTATCAAGCATCCAGTAGATGGCCTCCGCCAACTCGTTCAAGTTGTGCGGCGGAATGTTGGTGGCCATACCGACAGCGATACCGTTCGAGCCGTTCATCAGCAGGTTCGGCACACGCGACGGCAGCACGTCCGGCTCGCGGGTCTTGCCGTCGTAGTTCGGGGAGAACTCCACGGCGTCCTCGCGGATGTCGCGGACCATCTCCATCGCCAGCGGCGTCATCTTGCACTCGGTGTAACGCATAGCCGCGGGGCCGTCGTTACCCGGGGAACCGAAGTTACCCTGGCCGTCGACCAACGGGTAGCGCATCGCCCAAGGCTGAGCCATGCGCACCAGCGTGTCGTAAATGGCGATGTCGCCGTGCGGGTGGAAGTTACCCATCGTGTCAGCGACAGGCTTGGCACTCTTCACGTACGAACGCTCGGGGCGGTAGCCGTGGTCGTACATCGCGTAAATGATGCGGCGGTGCACCGGCTTCATGCCATCGCGAACATCCGGGAGCGCACGGCCAACGATCACGCTCATCGCGTAATCGATGTAGCTCGTCTGCATCTCCTCGTTGATGTCAATGGGCTGGATGGCGTCGGAGCCGCCGCCACCTAGAGTGTCATCACTCATTGCTCACCTTTCGTCAAACATTGGTTCCTACCGATTCTAGCGCCTTGTGCGCCGAAGCACCCCTGCACCGTGGTATCACTCTGATACCATCGCGGCATGGCCATGACGCTACGACTCACCACAGACGAAGACACAGCCCTCATCATGCTCGCCTCCGCCTGGGGCTGCTCCAAGCAGGAGGCCGCCCGCCGCGCCATCGTCACCGCCGCCTCCCGCCTTCTTGACGACGCCACCATTACCAACCTCGCCCGCACCACCCTGCAGGAATACGCCCACACCGAACGCCGCATCCGACAGGCCCGCGATGCGTAGCCTGAGCAGCGAGCAGCTGCTCGCCATCGCCGACGAATGCGCGCATATATATAAGGTGCGAATACGCTCCTTCGCCGCACTGTGCGCCTGCGCCGCCGTCCCCGGCGCCCACCTCCACGGCGTGCCCGTCTACGACACCGCACACGCCGCCGCCTGCGGCCTCGCCGACACCATCCGTTCCTTGCGCCCCCTCACCGGAGCCAACGACGCCTTCGCCGACGTCGCCGGCACCACCTATTTGCGGTGGGTCGAGGAAGCGTAATTGTTGGTCGTCTCCTAGACTGGCAACTATTTACACGGACCATTGGAGAACACGAGGTGGAGGAACCATGAACGCTACAAAGTACACCGCAGTACTGGCAACCACCGCAGCACTGATCGGCGCCGGCCTGGCCGCACCGCAACTGCGTGCGGAAGAGAATACTGAGACGACTGCATCTCAGTCACAGGAAGCGCGCGAATGGCGCGACGCTGAGATCACCGCAGGCGGTACCACCACCGTGGAACCCAGCGTCCCACTCCCAGAGGGCGCCAAGGCCTTCGGCCCATCCAGCATCGACGACTGGGAATTGAGCACCGATGAGAAAACCGGCGCCGTCACCATCAAAGCCGCACCGAAACTGCGCCCCGGCCAGGGCCTGCGCTACCGCGTCGTGGTTCTCTTCGCCGACAAGACGACGGCCTCCTACGACTCCGAAGTGACCGTCGTCCCCGGTGGCAACAACAACGCCAACACCTCCACCATCGAGTACAAGGACTCGCTCGTCCAGCCGAAGGAGAGCGTCACCGTTACGCCAACCGGCACGTTCCCGCAGGGCACGAAGTTCTACCTCAACAGTGACAAGATTGAGAAGTGGGACGTGAGCGTCGAGGAGACCACCGGCGCCGTCACCGTCAAGGCAGGCGACATCGGCTATGGTTCCTGGCTCTCCATCCCAGTTCGCGCCGAGTTCCCCGACGGCTCCTCCGACGTCAAGCACGCCAAAGTCACCGTCGCCGACAAGCACGGCAACACCACACCGTCCTCCGACCGCCTCGCCGCGAAGCACACCCCGGCCTACCCAGCAACGCAGATCGCAGGCAACGAAACCGCCACCGTCAAGCAAACCGCCGACCTGCCCGAGGGCACTACATTCAAGATCATCGGCGAATCCAAACAGTGGGACCTATCTATCGACGCCACCACCGGCACCATCACCGCGACACCAAAGCAACCGCTCGCTGCCGGCGCGGTAGTGAACGTGCCCGTCATCGTCACCTACTCCGACGACTCCCAAGACTTCGTACAGGCCAAGGTCGAGGTGACCAAGGACCCCGTGTGGCAGTCCAGCAAGGCCACCGTCGACTACCCTGTGACCACCTCCCCCGCCGACAAAACCGCCACCGTCACCCCTGCACTCAAGGACGTGCCTGCGGGCACCAAGTTCGCAATGGTCTCGACGCCACCGACCGGCTGGGAGATCGGCATCAACCCTTCGACCGGTGTGGTCACCGTCAACGCCCCAGAAGGCACCCGCGCGGGCACCCAGATCAGCGTGCCTATCCGCATCGACTTCCCCGACGGCTCCCGCTCCGTTAGCAGCGCGGTCGTCCTCTTCGAAGCACCAACCAACCCCGAAGCGGAGAAGTTCAAAGTCACCTACAAGGATGTCACCATCAAGGCCGGCGAGAACCGCGTAATCACACCAACCGACGCCGTGCCGACCGGCGCATTCGTCAACGGCCCGAAGGACCAGAGCATCAACGGCGTGAAGGTTAACACTGACAAGGACGGCGCTGTCTCCATCGAAGCACCGGGCCACGCCCGGAATATGCAATTCGAAGTTCCCATCGAGATCTACTTCCGCGACGGCTCCAAGCAGCGCACGGAGTTTTCTGTCACGGTGAAGGCAAAGGAGACGAGCACACCAAAGACGTCGGAGGAGTCCACGACATCCGCCCCGCGGACAAGCGAGCAGCCTTCGACCGAACCGAGCACCACCAAGCCGACCACGTCCGCAGCGGAACCGTCCGCCCCGCGGACAAGCGAGCAGCCCACCACGTCCACGACGCAACCGTCCGCGCCGCGGACAACCGACCCAACGACTGAGCCAAGCACTTCCGCCCCGCGGACAAGCGAAGAACCGAGCACCACCAAGCCGACCACGTCCGCCACGAAACCGTCCGCCCCGCGGACAACCGAAGAGGCGTCGACAAGTGAGCAGAAGCCATCGAAGCCACAGGCTGATACGGCCAAGATCGAGTACGCGCGCACGCCGGTGCACGCTGGTGAGTCTGTGACGCTGAAGCCGAAGGGCGAGTTCCCTGCGGGCACGAGGTTCAACGGGCCGAGCGGATCGCAGCAAGGATGGTCCGCCACCACGAACAGCCAGACTGGTGAGATTCGCGTGTCCGCCCCGGCAAATGCGACGGCTGGTACCACGGTGGAGTTCCCTGTCACCGTGACGTTCCCGGACAGCTCGAAGCAGCTTCACCACGTGGTTGTATACGTCGAGCGCACGACCACTGCACCGTCCACCAGCGCGCAGCCGACCAGCACGACGACGCCCGCGAAGCCGAAGGAATCTCAAGCGGACAAGACCGACGTCGACTTTGAAGACCAGAAGGTGAACGCTGACGGCACGATCGTACAGCGCCCGAGCGGCAACATTCCGGCGGGCACGAAGTTCAACGGCCCGAACGGCACCTACGACGGCTGGAAGTTCGCCACCGACTCGCGCACCGGTGAGGTCACCATCACACCTCCGGCTGACGCGAAGCCTGGCGCCTCCATCGACTACTCCGTCACCGCGACGTTCCCGGACTGGTCGACGAAGGAGTACAAGCTGAACGCCAGGGTTGAGGGCGGAGTGGACGATGATAAGGGTGGTGACAGCTCCAGCAGCTCCTCCTCGAAGGAGGACGGCTCTAGCACGGGCGCGACCATCGGCATAGTGGTCGGTGTGCTCGCGCTGCTCGGCCTGCTGGCGGGCGCGGCGAACTACGTGCTGCAGCACGTCGACATCAACGCGCTGCTTCGCTAACACCGTTCGCGCGGGGACGATATTGTAAGCACTATGAAGAAAATGAGTGCTCTCGTCCTCGCCGGCGGAGTCGCGGCGTCGCTGATCGTCGCGCCGCAAGCAACCACCGCCCCAGCTGGATCCTCCAAACCAACGCCGGTGATCACGCCGACCGTCACCCCACCAAAGCAGCCACCGCTCGGCAGCGCGTACACGGGCTCGGCGCCGGTCTCGCTGACGATTGCTGCGCTGCTCACCCTGCTCGTCGGCCAAGTAATTGTCGACGCCGTTCCCCCACTCCGCGCAGCCGTCGACGACCTCGCGCGCCAGGCCGGGCTCTCGGGCGTGATGGGATCCTCGCAGGGTAACCGCATTTTCGACTTCTCCAAGATCGACCTCAACGAGCTGCAGAAGATGCTGCCCAAGGTCTAAACCCCACCCCAAATATGTCACCGCTGTGACTCGTGATAAGTTTGTTCCTGTTGTGGTTACAGTGTCCTGTGTGACGGCTGTGGCGGAAGAGCCGCAACGCTCAACGTAACAATGCGACCTGCCGGGGGGCAGGTCGCATTTGTCATACAATCAACGGCATGGAAACACCACAAGGACTCAACTCGCTCCTCCACAACGGGCGCCGCCCAGGCATTGTCGACGCCCTCGCCGGCGTCGTCGACCAGACCGTCGCAGACCAAAGCGGACTCACCGGCATGGCGCTGCGCTCCGCAATCGCAGGCGTAAAGAAGGTCGACGCCCGCATCCTGCACAAAGGCATCAACACCGTCCTCCCGCAACTCCTCGAGCAGCTCAACCCCCGCTGGGAAGACTACAAAAACGGCGACCACGCCGCCTTCGGCGAATACCTCGCACAACACGAAGACGACGTGGTCGCAGAACTCGTCTCACTCGGCGACAACCTCCGCGACTCCATGCCAGCCGGCGTACAGAAGATCTACGCCACGTTCCGCAGCAAGGCAGCCAAAATTGTGGGGCCAGCGCTGCCGCGGATCGGAGAGGTCGTCGAAAAGCAGATGGAAGGCTAAACGTCCAGGAAGCGGACGTCCTTCGCCTTGCGGGTGATGAAGGAACGGCGAGCCGCGACATCATCACCCATCAGGATGCTAAACAGCTCGTCAGCGCGCTGAGCGTCCTCCACATCAACACGACGCAGAATACGATGATCCCGGTCCAGCGTGGTCTCCCACAGCTCGCTCGGGTTCATCTCACCCAGACCCTTGTAACGTTGGATGCCGTCATCCGTGTTGATCTTACGGCCGGCCTCCAGGCCCTCCGCGAGCAGCTGGTCACGCTCCGCGTCGGAGAAGGCGTAGCCAGGCTCGCCCTTCGCCCACTTCAGCTTGTACAGCGGCGGGTTCGCTAGGTAGACGTGGCCCTCCTCGATGAGCTCCGGCATGAAACGGAACAGCAGGGTGAGCAGCAGCGTCGCGATGTGCTGGCCGTCGACGTCAGCATCCGCCATCAGCACAATCTTGTGGTAGCGGAGCTTCGAAATATCGAACTCTTCGTGAATACCAGTACCCAGCGCGGTGATGATCGCCTGGACCTCCGCGTTCTTCAACACGCGGTCCATGCGGGCCTTCTCCACGTTCAGGATCTTGCCGCGCAGCGGGAGAATCGCCTGGTACATCGAGTCGCGGCCCTGCTTCGCCGAACCACCTGCTGAGTCGCCCTCAACAATGAACAGCTCGGACAGCTTCGGGTCCTTCGAACGGCAGTCCGCCAACTTACCCGGCAGGCCACCCAAGTCCGTCGCCGACTTACGACGCACCAAGTCACGCGCCTTGCGCGCCGCCTGACGCGCCTGCGACGACGACACAGCCTTCGAAATAATGGCCTTCGCCTCCGCCGGGTTGGCATCAAACCAATCCGACAGATTCTCGTTCACGGCGCGCTGCACGAAGCCCTTCACCTCGGTATTGCCGAGCTTCGTCTTCGTCTGGCCCTCAAACTGCGGGTCCGCCACGCGGACAGACACCACGGCCGCGAGTCCCTCACGGCAGTCATCACCAGTGAGGTTCGGCTCCTTGTCCTTCAGCAGCTTATGTTCACGCGCGTAGCGGTTCATCAGCGTGGTCAACGCCGCGCGGAAACCCTCCTCGTGCGTACCGCCCTCATGCGTATTAATGGTGTTCGCGAACGTGTGTACAGACTCCTTGAAGGAGCTGTTCCACTGCATCGCCACCTCAGCCTCAAGGCCGTCACCCTTCTGGTCAAAGCCCACGATCGTCGGGTGGATCGCCGTCTTCGACTTATTCAGGTAGTTGACGTAATCAATCAGGCCGTCCGGGTAGTGGTACGTGACCTTCTTCTCGCGCTTCTTCGGGGTTGCAGATGTGTCACCCTCGGTGGCGTCGTCAAACGAGTCCGAGCCAACCGCAGCGGCCGTCTCACCCTCCTCCGCGATCGCCTCGAGCTCAAGCTCCTCCTCGGAGACGCGCTCATCCTTCAACGTGATGGTCAGGCCCTTGTTCAGGAACGCCATCTCCTGCAGACGACGCGCGATCGTGTCCCACTTGAACTCCGTGGTCTCAAAAATCTCCGGGTCCGGCCAGAAACGAATCGCCGTACCCGTGCCGCGGGCATTGCCGCCCTCCTCCAGCGGATCCGGCTGCGCGTTCCCAAACCGCTGGTACCAGTGCTTGCCTTCGCGCTTAATGTCCGCCTCAACACGCGTGGACAGGGCGTTCACCACGGAAATACCCACACCGTGCAGGCCACCCGACACCGCGTACGACTCCGAGTCGAACTTACCGCCCGCGTGCAGCTGCGTCATCACGACCTGCACCGTCGGCGCACCAGACGGGTGCATCTCCACCGGAATACCACGACCATTATCGACGACCTCTACGCCGCCATCCGCGAGCAGAGTCACATCGACGCGATCGGCATAGCCCGCCATCGCCTCATCGACCGAGTTATCCACGACCTCCCACACCAAGTGGTGCAGGCCACGCTCACCGGTCGACCCAATGTACATACCTGGGCGTTTCCGGACGGCCTCAAGGCCCTCGAGGATAGTAATCGACGACGCGTCATAATGAGGTTGTTGATCAGCCACTGGAAAAGACGCTCCTCCTGAAAAATGTCATTAACCCGTCCCATCTTACACGTAAAACAGGACACCAAACCCCACGACTACCCGTACGTGTCCCTCGGCCCCCGCCCCTTCACGTGCAGCGGACCATAACGCCAACTCTTCACCCTCGGCCCATAAATGTGCAGCTTCCGGATCACATCCGGGCCCACCTTCTCCGCAATCGCGCGCAGCACCGTCGACTGCATGTACTTCAGCTGCGTCGCCCACGCCGTCGTTGTGCAGGTGATGAAGACCTCGCCGTCCTTAATCATCTCCACCTTCGTATGCTCCGCAATCGTGGCGCCGACCAGGCCCTCCCAATTGCCCATCACCCAGCCGTACGCCATGTTCTCCGTCCAATCGCGCTTCCGGATCTCCTTACCCAACAGCGACGAAAACGACTTCACCTTGTAACTCCGCGGCAACGCCCGGCCATCCTTGCCCGTCGGGCGGCCCCGCTCCAGCCACGGCCTGCGCTCCTCCTGCTCAAAGTGCAGCCCCGGCACCGTAATATCCTTCACCGGACGGCCCTTGCTCTGACTGCGGCGCGGCACCACACTCGCGCCCTGCTTCGACAAATCCGGCAGCCTCCCGCCACGCCGCTTCGCCGTGCGCCGCAACTGGTCAAAGGTGGTGCCCACCAGGTCACGCTCGCTCAATGTGGGACACCCCCTCCTCCATCCGCACGTGATACCGCGCCGTCACCGCCCCATCAAGGTTGCCCGGCAAATCATCCCCGACCGCCGCCGTAATCAACACCTGCTCCGCCGACTCCGCCACATGCACCAACCGCTCCCGGCGCTTCGCGTCCAACTCCGCAAACACATCATCCAAAATCAGCACCGGATCCGCGCCCTCACCAGCCAACAACCGGTACTCCGCCAAGTGCAAACTCAGCGCAAACGACCACGTCTCCCCATGCGACGCATACCCCTTCGCCGGCTGCTGACCCAACATCAACACCAAATCATCCCGGTGCGGCCCCACCAGCGTTGAGCCACGCTCAATCTCCTCTTTTCGACGCCTCCCCAACTCCGACAACATCGCCGCCTCCAACACCTGCGGATCCCGCGACGCCTCCCCCGTCAACTCCAACACCGCCCTATCCAACGTCGACGTATACTCCACTGACGCCGCCCGCGACTCCGGCGCCACCGACGCATACGACTCCGTGATGTGATCGGAGAGGGCGTCGACAAGCAAAAGCCTGCCCGACAACACCTGCGCCCCATACCGCGCCAACTGCGCATCCCAAGCATCCAACGTACTCAGCGCACCCGCGCCCGCCGCATCCCCATAACCGCGACGCAACGCCGTATTCTGCGAACGCAACAACGCATTACGCTGGCGCAACACCTTGTCATAATCCGCCTTCACCCCACCATGACGCGGCGTACGCACCGCCGCCAACGCATCCAAAAACCGGCGACGATCCCCCGGCTCCCCATTCACCAACCGCAAATCCTCCGGCGAAAACATCACCGTCCGCAGCACACCCAGCAACTCACGCGCCGACTTCAACCGCGTCCTATTAATCTGCGCCTGATTCGCCCCACTCGCCTTAATCAGCACATGGGTCGTCAGCGCGCGCCCCTCATTCACCGTCGTCGCCGACACGCGCGCATCACTCGCCCCCGAATGAATCAGCGGGCCATCCGTCGCCACCCGGTGACTCCCGAGCATCGACGTATAGCGCACCGCCTCCACAATGTTCGTCTTCCCGTGCCCATTGCGGCCCGAAAACACCGTGACGCCCGGCTCCAAATCCACATGCAACTCCCGCCACGAACGGAAATCACGCAGGTCAAGCTCCGAAACGTACATCGCGGCAAATTAGCCCGGCAGGCGAACCGGCATCAACAAATACGTGAAATTCGTCTCCGGCGTCGGGAACAACCCATCATCGCCCTTCTCCGGCAACGACTCCGGCTCCGGAATCATAATCGCCGGACGCGACGACTCCGTAAACCCAAACACCGCACGATCCGTCCCAATCACCGACAAACCATCACGCAAATAACCAGCATTAAACGCAATCAGCAGCTCATCCTCCCCCACAAACTGCGCAGGAATCGACTCCGACGCCTCACCAGAATCAGCCCCCGACGCAAACAACGTCACCTGACCCTCCGAAAAATGCAACCTCAACTGCGCATTCCGATCCGCCACCAACGACACACGGCGAATCGCCTCCAACAACGGAGCCACCTCCACCGACGCCATCGACGTATGCGCCTTCGGCAACAACGGCTGCACATTCGGGAAATCCGCATCCAACATGCGCGTCGTCGTCTCACGATTGCCCGCATGCAAACCAAACAAGCCGTCCGCGCCCACATTATCGACGCCACCAACGGCAATCTGCACCGGCTCCTCCAACTGCGTATCCAACGTCCGCGCGTTATCCAACAACGTCTTCGCCGGCACCAACAGCTTCGCCTGCACCCCCTCACCAGCAGGCGACCACTCCAACGAACGCAACGCCAACCGGAAACGGTCCGTCGCCGTCAAGTGCAACGTCGAACCCTCCACCTCAATGTGGATACCGGTCAGCATCGGCAACGTGTCATCCTTACCCGCCGCGGCAGCCACCTGCATCACCGCACCACTCAGGTCCTCCGAACCGATCGTGCCCGTCACCTCAGGCAACTGCGGCAACTGCGGATAATCGTCCAACGGCATCAAAG
The DNA here is from genome assembly GCF_001875735.1 of Corynebacterium sp. NML120713. Classification (NCBI taxonomy): domain Bacteria; kingdom Bacillati; phylum Actinomycetota; class Actinomycetes; order Mycobacteriales; family Corynebacteriaceae; genus Corynebacterium; species Corynebacterium sp. NML120713. Next base: position 11,606 of record NZ_MLCR01000012.1, on the reverse strand, counting down.
GCAGCTCGAAGTGGGCGGAGCCGCCGTCGAGAAGCAACTTTGTGTCACTCGTAGAAACCTCAACCGGCTGATTCGGCATATTCGCAACAATGTCAGACAACAACTTGCCCGCCACCGCAACGCGACCAGGCGTATCCACCTCAGCCGCAATCCGCACCCGCGACGACACCTCATAATCGAAACCCGCGAACTCCAAACCCTCATCCGACGCCGTAATCAACACCGCGCGAAGAATCGGCTGCGTGTTCTTCGTAGGCAACATCCGAGCAACCCACGCCACCGCGTCCGACAGGTCCTCCTTGTGCACGCGGAAGGAAACGTTGGAATTCAAGTTGTCTTGGATGTCCGCCATAGTGACACGGGCTCCTTGCAGTACGTAGAGATTCTTGTAATTACGTACTCACTCTAGGCGGGGACGCGCTTTTTGTCATTCGAGTTTTCACACGCCTAGCTCATGGCTTTTTGGGGCGTTGGTCGTTTGTGCGCCGTTCTGCACAGGTCCCCTTTCTACTCTAGGAATTACAAGTAAAAACCTTGGGAACAACAATAAGTCCTGTGCAATCTGTGGAATTACACGAATTCGCCGTGGTCGGAGCGCGAAAACAGGGTGTGCAATTGCCTGTGGAAGAAATGTGGATAACTCCGGGCGCTTGTGGATAGATTTTCTGTCATTTGATCTGTGCACAACTCGGGAAGGGTTGTCCACTGGGGATTCACACGTTATCCACAAGGACTGTGGTGTGTGATGTGGGTCTCTTTGTGGTGCGGGTCACTTGGGTGTTTCGCCCCTGAATGTGAATTACAGCGGTGTAATTACACAGGTGTGGATAAGTTTGTGGAATGTTTGTTGGGTGGGGGCGAGTGCATTTGGTGTCATCCAAGCGGACCGAGTGACAAAAGACGCAACGTCTTATGGAATAGTCATTCGAAACGCCAGGTACGAAAAGGACTAGATTAAAAGAGGTGCGTCTTTTGTCACTGCCACCCTTCGACGGGACACCAAATTCCTGTTTTTCGGGGGGCGCCTTCAGCGTTTCCCCAGGTCGGGCGCTGGCAGCAAAGGAATATGGTGTCGCGTGGGTTGCGTGAGTGACAAAGGACGCAACCGACTTTTCGCGACCTGGGCTTTTGTCGAAGTCGGCCGGCAGGATTGCATCCTTTGTCACTCGCTGCCCAATCTCTGCACCAAATTCCTTGTTTTCTGCACGTGGGTTTGGAAAACCCCAGGTCAGAAGATGGTTATGAGGGAATTTGGTGTCTTTGACTCTCGGTGAGGCACCAAATTCCAGGATTTTGGGAAAGTCGCTGAGTAAAACCCCAGGTCAGCATAACTCCGGGAGGGAATTTGGTGCGGGCGACGCCGAGGGCGACGAAAGTTAGCGCAGGGTGCGGGCGCGGGCCTTGATGATTTGGGTCAGTTCCTGGATTTCGTCGTAGGTGCCGCGGTTCTCCGTCATCTCCTTGCGGATCTTGCGGTCCGCGTACATCACGGTGGTGTGGTCCTTGCCGCCGAACTCGTCGCCGATCTTGGGGAGGGAGAGTTCGGTGAGTTCGCGGCACAGGTACATCGCGATCTGGCGGGCGTGCGCCACCTGGCGGGTTTTACCTGCGCCGATGAGCTGGTCCATCGTGACGTTGAAGTATTCGGCGGCGTACTCCTTGATGGTGGAGGCGTTGATGTTGATGTCGCCTTCGTCGGGGAGGATGTCGCGAAGGGCGACTTGGGCGACGTCGAGGGTGATGGGCTCGTCGATAAGGGAAGAGTAGGCCGAGACCCTGATGAGGGCGCCCTCGAGCTCGCGGATCGACGACTCGAATTGTGAGGCGATGAGCTCGAGCACCTGGTGGTCGACCTGCGTGCCGTCGGCGGCCGCCTTCTTCATCAAGATGGCGATGCGGGTCTCCAGGTCTGGTGGCTGGACGTCGGTGATGAGGCCGCCTTCGAAGCGGGTGCGGAGGCGGTCCTCGAGGGTGGTGAGCTGCTTCGGCGGGCGGTCAGACGACAGGATGATCTGCTTATTCGCCTGGTGCAGCGCGTTGAAGGTGTGGAAGAACTCCTCCTGGGTACCTTCCTTGCCCTCGAGGAACTGGATGTCGTCGACCATCAGGATGTCGAGGTTGCGGTAGCGGCGCTTGAAGCTTTCTTGGCGGTCGTCGCGTACGGAGTTGATGTAGTCGTTCGTGAACTCCTCGGAGGAGACGTACTTGATGCGGAGGTTCGGCTGCAGGACCTGCGCGTAGTTGCCGGCGGCGTGCAGCAGGTGCGTCTTGCCGAGGCCCGAGCCACCCCAGATGAACAGGGGGTTGTAGGCGCGGGCCGGGTTCTCGGCGACGGCGACGGCGGCGCCGTTGGCGAAGCGGTTCGAGGAGCCGATGACGAAGTTCTCAAAGGTGTACTTCGGGTTCAGGCTGGTCTCGCGCTCAGGGTCGTGGGCAGGCTTTTCGCGGGGGATTCGCTTAGGGACGGTCGGGTGCGCCGGCGCCTGGTGTTGTTGCTGTTGGCGGGCGTGCATCTCGGCGAGTTCATCGAGGCCCATTGGGATTTGCTCGCCGGGGGTCATGTGGGCCGGGTCGACGGCCTCGGGGGCAGGCGGAGCTGAAGGCGCTGCCGGGGCTTCTGGCGCCTGGATCGAGACGGCGAGCGTGCAGTGTTTGCCCAGGTGGGACGCCAGCAGCGCAGTGATGTGCGGTGCCAGGGACTGCTCCACGACCGTTTTTGCGGCGGCGTGGGGGGCGGAGAGGATGGCGTAGCCGTCGACAAGCATGACGGGGCGGACGAGCTGGAGGTAGGCGCGCTCTTGCGGGGTCAGCGACGGGACCTGCGAGCTGGGCTGCGCCGACAGCGCCAGCAGGTCAGCGACGATGGTGCGCCATAGCGTTTCGATGTCTTGCTCTGCCAACGTCCCGCTTTCCTCCTAATCCGACATGTCATTTAGTGACGTTCGTCACAACTGTGGAATTTCACGTACATTCCACCGCTGTTTCACAGATTTTGTAATTCCAAAACCTGCGTCTCACCAGTATCTTCCACAGACTTGTCCACACCTGTGGATAACTTCGGTGAGTAAGTTGTTCACAGCCTTCCCCCTCCCCTGTGGATAACTTTTCACGGAACTTTTACCGGCTGTGACCTGCTGTAATTACAAATTACGCCGCAAAGTCTCAACCTGTTGTTCACAGTTATCCACAGCGATGTGGAGAAAGAACGTGTGTAATTGTGGTGCTTTATCATTGTTACCCGGTGTGAGCTTGCAATGTCTAACAGCCCGCATGCCACAACCCTGTGGATAACTCGTTTCACGGATGTGATTCACAGGAAATCTCGAACATTGCGTACGCGTGTTGGGAAGTAATCGCGCGTCAGGCCGGTGATAGCGCGGCCCCCGGTGTTCGAAAATATGCAACCACCTGCGCGAAAGTACACCCTTGTAATTACGGGGGTAAACGAATGGACCTGCGCCCCACCCGGCTCAAAAGACAGTGTGTCGATTTGAACAACCAGCGGTTTTTCGCGTAGTCTGGCGTAGTCTGTCACACTACGGGCGCGAAGCAACATGCCCACGGTGTGCTTGAGAGCACCATCTACGCAGTGCACCGGGCCGCCCACCCAGGGCGAGTCAGCGAAGGTGATGCATGCAGGTCAACGCGCACAACGCGCCGCGGCCGGGCAATCTCAACCTGAACATTGCAATTCCGGGACGGCTACTACCCCGGGAGGGAATGCGTCGCGCACCGCGGCGGGTTCCCGCTGGCCGTCGTGACCTCTTATAAGGAGTCCACCGTGTCTAAGCGGACTTACCAGCCAAACAACCGCCGTCGTTCACGCAAGCACGGCTTCCGTGCCCGCATGCGCACCCGCGCCGGCCGCGCAATCGTTTCCGCGCGCCGCAAGAAGGGCCGCGCAAGCCTGACGGCATAAACGCCCGAAGCGCAGCGACATCGTGTTACCCCGCCCGCACAAACTCTCCTCCTCTGCCGACTTCCGGCAGACCATGAGGAAAGGAGTGCGCGCGGGGTCTCGCACTTTAATCGTCCACGTCCGCTCGCGGGCCGAGGACACCATCGCGCTGCACGGCGGGCCGCGCTTCGGACTGATCGTGTCCAAGCAGGTCGGCAACGCGGTGACCAGGCACGCGGTGTCTCGGAAACTGCGGCATGTGCTGCGAGGGGGCGTCGATAAGCTGGAGCTGCACCACGACGTCGTGGTGAGAGCCCTGCCCGCCTCAGCCACCGCCACGAGCGCGCAACTCGCGCACGACTACGACGCCGCGCTGCGCAAAGCCCTGGACAAATGGCGTACTACAACTTCCTAGGCCAACGCATCCCCGCACCACCAACCGCGGCCGCGCGGGCACTCGTGAAGGCCGTACGCTGCTACCAAAAGTACCTCTCACCCCTTAAGATGGGTGCGACGTGTCGTTTCATGCCAGTGTGCAGCGCCTACGCACTCGAAGCGGTCGCGCGACACGGTGCCATCAAAGGCACCCTGCTCAGCGTGGCCCGCGTCTGCAAATGTGGGCCCTGGCACCCCGGCGGGTTCGACCCAGTACCCGGCAGCGGTACGGACGCGTCCACAGGAACGACCACCAAGTAACCAACGAGGAGTAACACCCCAAAGTGCTGAATTTCATCTACTGGCCGATTTCTTGGGTGCTGTGGTTCTGGCACAAAGTATTCGGCTTCATCCTCTCGCCAGACTCGGCGTTGTCATGGATCCTGTCCATCGTCTTCCTCACCTTCACCCTGCGAACCCTGCTGGTCAAGCCCATGGTCAACCAAATGCGGTCCATGCGCAAGATGCAGGAAATGCAGCCGAAGATGCAGGAAATCCGCCAAAAGTACAAGAACGACCAGCAGAAAATGGCGGAAGAGACGCAGAAACTGTACAAGGAGATGGGCACCAACCCGCTCGCCTCGTGCATCGTCCCGCTGGCGCAGATGCCCGTGTTCATCGGCCTGTTCCACGTGCTGCGCTCCTTCAACCGCACCGGCACCGGCCCCAACCAGCTGGGCCTCAGCGTTGAAGAGAACCGCAACCTGGCCAACTACGCGTTCTCCCCAGAAGACGTCCGCTCCTTCCTGGACGCCGACTTCTTCGGTGTGCCGCTCTCCGCGTACATGTCCATGCCAGAAGACGCCTTCGCGGCGTTCACCGGCCTGGACTTCACCCGCGCCAACATCGTCATGGTGTGCCTGCCGCTCGTGCTCATCTCCGCGACGTTCACCCACCTCAACGCCCGGATGTCCATGAACCGTCAGGCCGCACGCCGCGCCGCCGGCAAGGTCAACACCCCATCCGGTGACAACGCCGCCATGATGCAACAGCAGATGCAGATGATGAACAAGATGATGCTCTGGGTCTTCCCGGTCATGATCATCGCGTCCGGCTTCCTGTGGCACATCGGCCTGCTGTTCTACATGCTGGCCAACAATGTGTGGACCTTCTTCCAGACCCGTATCGTCTTCGCCAAGATGGACGCCGAGGAAGAGGCCGAGGAGCGCGCCAAGGCAGAAGCCAAGCGCGCCTCCGCTCCCGTTGTCGGTGCCCGCAAGGTGGACAAGCGCAGCAAGAAGCAGCGCAAGCAGCAAGGCAAGTAACCGGTAGCCCCCAGCCCCCAGCAAGTGTTTGCTGGGGGCGTTACTTTTACTAGAGTCGATGCCAGACTAAAAATTCAAAGGAGTACACAGCCGTGTCAGAACAGCCCACAGCAGCCGCCACCATCTTCGGCGACCGCCTGACGCTCGCCCAGGCCTACCACGAATCGCTCGCCACAACCGCCGCCGAGCGCGGCTTCATCGGCCCCAAAGAAGTAGGCCGCCTGTGGGAACGGCACATCCTCAACTGTGCGGTGGTCTCCGAAGCACTTAACGACGCCACCACCGTCGCCGACATCGGCTCCGGCGCAGGGCTGCCCGGCATCCCACTGGCCATCGCCCGCCCCGACGTCTCGTTCACCCTTATCGAGCCGCTGCTGAAGCGCTCCACGTACCTCGCCGAGGTCAAAGACGAGCTGGGACTGGACAACGTCACCGTCGTCCGCGGCCGCGCCGAGGAGCAGCCCGGCGGGCAGTTCGACGTGGTCACCTCCCGCGCCGTCGCGCCCCTGGGCAAGCTCGCCGGCTGGAGTCTTCCACTGGTACGCCACGGGGGCTCGATGTTGGCGCTGAAAGGCGCTAGTGTTGCAGAAGAACTCGAACGCGACGCGCGGGCGATTAAGAAAGCCGGGGGGATCACGCCGAACATTTTCCAGGTTGGCGCCGACGTCCTCGACCAGCCCACCACCCTCATCCGAATCGTGCGGAAATAGCGGAAAGGAACACCACCAGCATGGACAACGCCACGCTGCAACGCCCCGCGCACACCCGCGTGTTCACCGTTGCGAACCAGAAGGGCGGCGTCGGCAAGACGACGACATCGGTGAACATGGCGTCGGCACTCAGCCGCCAAGGCATGCGCGTCCTCGTCATCGACCTGGACCCGCAGGGCAACGCCTCCACCGCGCTCGGCGCCGAGCACACCTCCGGCACCACCTCCAGCTACGAAGTCCTCATCGGCGAAGCAACGCCCGAGGAAGCACTGCAGGCGCACGCCAACAACGAGAACCTCTACTGCATCCCTGCCACCATCGACCTCGCCGGTGCCGAAATCGAGCTGGTGTCCATGGTGCGCCGCGAATACCGGCTGCACGACGCCATCCGGCGCGGCTTCCTCGAAGAGCACAACTTCGACTACGTCTTCATCGACTGCCCACCATCACTCGGGCTGCTCACCATCAACGCCATGACCGCCGTCGACGAAGTCATGATCCCCATCCAGTGCGAGTACTACGCGCTTGAGGGCGTCGGCCAGCTGCTCGGCAACATCGGCATGATCCGCGAGCACCTCAACCACAACCTGCACATCTCCGCGATCGTGCTCACCATGTACGACGCCCGCACGCGCCTCGCTGCGGACGTCGCCGGCGAAGTGCGCAACCAGTTCGGCGAAGTGGTGCTGCGCAACGTCATCCCGCGCTCCGTGAAGGTTTCCGAGGCGCCAGGCTACGGCCAAACCGTCATCGACTACGACCCACTCTCCAGCGGAGCGCTGGCCTACTACGACGCCGCCCGCGAACTGGCAACACGCGGCGACTACCAACCACACGCCACCACGGGGCCCATCGGCGTCAGCCCCCAGGTGGCCCAACAACTAGACGAGGGCGAGGAATAACCATGGCACAAGAGCGTAAAGGCGGCCTCGGCCGCGGACTAGCAGCACTCATCCCGCAGGCACCAGCCGCGACCGACAAAACCGGCAAGACCGGCGGCATCGGCGGCAAAGCCTCCGACGTGATCTTCGGCGCCGCGGGGGCAGCCGGGGCTTCGGGGGCTTCCGGGGCTTCCGGTGGCGGCGACAAGCTTCCGCCGCGCGGAAAGCGGCCCAAGGTCGCGGGCGCGCCCACCGTCGGCGCCACGCCAGAGAACGTTATGCAGCCCGTGCCCGTCGGCGCGCGCTACCAGGAAATCGCGGTCGGGCAGATCATCCCGAACCCGAAGCAGCCCCGCCAGGTCTTCGACGAAGACGACCTCAACGAGCTGGTCCACTCCATCCGCGAGTTCGGCCTGCTGCAACCCATCGTCGTCCGCGACACGCCCGAGGGCTTCGAGCTCATCATGGGCGAGCGCCGCTGGCGCGCCGCCTCCAAAGCCGGCCTGAAGCACATCCCGGCCATCGTCCGCGAAACCTCCGACCAGGACATGCTTCGCGACGCCCTGCTGGAAAACATCCACCGCGTCCAACTCAACCCACTCGAAGAAGCCGCCGCCTACCAGCAGCTCCTCGAAGAGTTCGGCGTCACCCAGGAGCAACTCGCCGACAAACTCGGTCGCTCCCGCCCAGTGATCACCAACGCGATCCGCCTCCTGCGCCTGCCCGTGCCGGTGCAGCGCCGCGTCGCCGCCGGCGTACTCTCCGCAGGCCACGCCCGCGCACTCCTCGGCCTCAAGCTCGGCAGCGACGCCCTGACCTCCAACGGCCAGACCCTGCTCGCCGAACGCATCGTCTCCGAGGGCTTAAGCGTCCGCGCCACCGAAGAAGCCGTCACGCTCATGAATAACGAAGGCGGCGTCCCACAAAAGAAACGCCGCGAACCCGTCCCCCAGCCCGAATACCTCACCCGGGCCGCCGACCAACTCGCCGACGAATGGGACACCAAAGTCTCCGTCACCATGGGCAAACGGAAAGGTAAAATCGTCGTCGAATTCGGCGACCGTCAGGACTTCGAACGCATCATGGGCCTCATCCAGGGCACCGATTAACTACAGGTGCTCCTGGCGGAGCAAGTCCTGGAAAGAGTAGGTGCCTGTCGGCTGGTCATCAGAATCCAGCAAGTACAGGCGCTTCACCGCCACCACAATCGCCTCCGCGATCGCGTCACGCTGCTGCGGATCCGTCACCACCTCAACATCGTGCGGATTCGTGACATAGCCAGCCACGATCTCCACTGACGGCATCCGCGTCATCCGCAGCATCTCCCACGTCCGGGCATGATTCCAGCAATTACGTAGCGACGTCCTCGCCGCAATCTCACGCTGAATATAGCCCGACAGCGTCTCCCCCGTCATCGACGACGTCCCGTTCTCCGAACCGAAGTAGAACGTGGCCACACCATTCGCCTTCTCATTGGCATAACGGTCCAACTGCAGGGAAATCACCAAGTCGGCGTCGAAGCCGTTCGCCAGATCGGCGCGCTCCTTACACGACGGATTATCACCACGCGGGCGCGAGATGATCGTCTCCACACCAGCCGCAATCATGCGGCCCTCCACGCGCTGCGCCAAATCCCACAGGATCTCCTCCTCCGTGATCTGGCCGAAGGGGCCGTCGACAAGCGCGCCCTTATCCGCACCACCAAGATGCGGATCAATCACCACGCGCTTGCCCGCCAACTGCGGGCCAGCCGCGCGCACATGCTCACGCTCGCGAATCGCGTGCGCCGAACCGCCCGTAATCCGGCGGCCCAACAGACTCAACGCGTGCAACGTATCCGGGCCACACACCCCATCGTCTTCCAAGCCCGAATTCAGCTGGTAATTCATCACGGCCTCGTGCGTGCGCGGACCGAACCGCCCATCCACACGATCCGAATAAAAGCCCAGCTCATGCAGCTGCGTCTGCAACTGCCCCACGTCGTCGCCCACCAACTCCTGATTCGGCTGGTACTGCAACACACGCGCCCCCAACGTATACGACGCCTCACGCAGCTCACGCAACGTCAAGTCATCGATAGCGCCAGTCGGCATAATTCCCCGCGACTGCTGAAATGCTTTCACGGACTCCGCCAAAGGGGCGTCGAAAAGCATCTCGTCGGGAGTGAACTGCCGCGAGTTGAAGTCCTCGATATCCCCATCGAAGTCCTCCAACATGCCCAAACGCGCAAGCGTCGCACGCGCCTCGGCCACGCGAGCACTCGAATCACCTACGCGGAGAATGTCACCCACTGGGCACCTTTCTACAAAACCAACAATGCAGTCCATCCTACGACGGACAGCCTACAGATACGACTCAACCTTCTGGACGATCTGCGCCTTCGGGAGCGCCCCCACAAACTCATCCACCTTCTGGCCATCCTTGAAGATCAACACAGTCGGAATCGACATGACCTGGAACATCATCCCCAGCTCACGCTCCTCATCCACATTCACCTTCGCGACCTTCACCTTGCCATCCAGCTCAGACGCAATCTCATCCAACACCGGCGACAACTTCCGGCACGGAGCGCACCACTCAGCCCAAAAATCCACCAACACCGGCGTCGAAGCCTCAACGACCTCAGCCTTAAACGTATTCTTCGTCACATCAACAGGTGCACTCATCGTTCCTCCTTGAACACAGTTCTTTCTATTCTAAAGCGCCGCAAGGAAATGCTGCGCATCCAACGCCGCCCGGCACCCCGAACCAGCCGCCGTAATCGCCTGACGATAGTGGTTATCCACCAAATCACCACACGCAAACACGCCCGGCACGTTCGTGCGCGTCGAAGGGGCGTCGACAACTACGTAGCCACCCTCATCCGTGGCCACCTGGCCCTCCAAGAAGCCCGAACGCGGATCGTGCCCAATCGCTACGAACAACGCCGTCGCATCCAGTGCCGACTCCTCGCCCGACTGCACGTTACGCACCTTCAGGCCGCCAACCTTGCCATCCTTTTCGACGACCTCTTCGACCACCGAATGCGTAATAAACTCAATCTTCTCATTCGCCCGGGCGCGCTCCAACATAATCTGCGACGCGCGGAAGTTCTCCGAACGGTGAATAATGGAAACCTTCGACCCAAACTTGGTCAAAAACGTCGCTTCCTCCATCGCCGAATCCCCACCACCGACAACGGCAATGTGCTGATCCTTGAAGAAGAAGCCGTCACAGGTCGCGCACGTGGACACACCGCGACCCGTCAGCTCAGCCTCACCCGGAATGCCCAGGTGACGCGGCGCCGCACCAGTAGCGAGAATGACCGCGCGGGCCTGGTAGACGTCATCCCCCACGAACACCTTCTTCACGTCACCGCTGAGATCAACCTTGTCCACCAGCTCCGACTCCAGGCGCGCGCCGAACTTCTCCGCCTGCTTGCGCATCTGCATCATCAGATCCGGGCCCATCACCCCATCCTTGAAGCCAGGGAAGTTCTCCACCTCAGTGGTGTTCATCAGCTCGCCGCCGTACTCGTAACCCTCAAACACCAGCGGGTTCAGCTCCGCACGCGCCGCGTACAGCGCTGCCGTGTACCCCGCCGGGCCCGAGCCGACAATAATCACGTCATGAATTTGTTCTGTTTGTTCGCTGGCCTCGTTGGTCATGAAAACTCCTCGTAGATTTGCTCTGTCAGGGGTGTAAACGTAGCCAGTCTACTGTTTGTTCCAGACGTGTGCTTTTGGCATGCGCACCAGATTCCCGTCCGCGGAGTTGGCGACCTGGGCTTTTGCCGGGAGTGTTGTTGGAAATCGGGAATGTGGTGTCAGCCCAACCGGACGGAGTGACAAAGGACGCAACCCGCTTTTCGCGACCTGGGGAAATGCCGTCGTCTGGCGGGGAGGCGCTCTGTGTCAAGTGGTTGTGGGCCAGATTCATGGTTAACAATGCATCATCAATGCACGTGGTATCGGCGCTGTCTTAGTTGTTGTGCGGATAATCGTGACTTTCTCAGGCAACCCAATCGGTGTTTTCGGTCGCGCGGTAATTACCCCATCAGCAAGTGCTTGCTCGACGGCACTTCGCCGGTTGGCCTCCAGCTTTTGCCATGTGCCGTCTAGCACGCTTTGCGGTGTGTACCCATTAATCCCACTGTGGGGCCGTTGGTTATACAACGTTGTAAACTCATCAACCCAGGCCGCTGCATGTTTGATGCTGGCAAAAGCCCTCGGGTAGTAGGCCATACCTTTCATGGTGTGAAACAACGACTCCATATGCGGATTATCGTTGCTAATCGATGGTCTACTGAACGAGCGTTTGACCTGGTGGGCATCAAAAAGTCTGCCAAGGCTGCGACTGGTCATCGCTGCCCCGTTATCGGAGTGCACCGTGTCGACATCAGGGTGTGCGGCAAAGATTTCTTCAAACATATGTCGTG
>NZ_MLCR01000016.1:0-105669 GCF_001875735.1 Corynebacterium sp. NML120713 | reverse complement strand
AGGCACACATGCGTGAACGCGACCAAGCCAACTCACCCGACGGCCGGCCGAAAGTCTACGACACCGGCATCGACACCGACTTCAACCCCTCCTGGGCCATCCGACACGGCTGGGCAGGACGCTCATAACCCCAGCACAACACCCCACAACCCACCCATCCCGGCCCCCAAAAAGCACACATTTTGTCACTTAAGTCGACACGCCGAGAAAAGCACACATTTTGTCACTTAAGTCCGCATTTCCCCAGGCTAATTCGCTCGCTCACCGGTATGGAGCGCGAGCCACACGCATGAAAAAACGCCCGCTCCAACCATGTGGTGCGGGCGCTGCAAAAGCTTACTTGCCAAGCTTACGACGCTGAACACGCGTGCGGCGAAGCATCTTGCGGTGCTTCTTCTTGGACATACGCTTGCGGCGCTTCTTAATCACTGAACCCATAAGGTTTCCTCGTTTCTTCGTAGTACGTTCTTGACGTGCCAGCATTCACTCGTGGTGTACGCAATGGGTGTAAGCATACAACCAAGGTGTTTGGCACTCAAAAAGGTTCGGGCAAGGTGAGTGCTAGTTATCCGACGTCGTACACGGAGGACTCGAGGTACTCACTGACCGCCGTTTCGTTGACGCGGAAGGAGCGGCCGACGCGTACTGCCGGCAGCTCACCCGAGTGCAACAAGCGGTAGACCGTCATCTTGGAGACGCGCATAATTTCGGCGACTTCAGCGACGGTTAAGAACTTGCCTTTATCTTCATTTGCCATTAATTCATAAACCCTTCAGCACGGTCGCGCTGCAGGCTTCCCCTCCTGCAGGACGAAACACGCACGTGCTTCAAACAACCTTATCGTGAACACTGGGCCTAATGCGACTCATGTGCCGATAATTTTTCAAAGTGCCTGGAGAAACACCCCGTATCTGGTGTGAAAGCGGTGACTGCTGTGGCACAACCGGCGCAACCGGCGCAATCGGCGCAACCGGCGCAATCGGCTCAGTAAGCTTCGGAGCGCGTCGCGCAGGCGTCGGTGGCGCGGTAGATCGCGGCGCGTAGGCCGGACTCCTCGAGTTCCCGGATTGCGGCGACGGTGGTGCCGCCCGGTGAGGAGACGGCGGCGCGCAGGCCAACGGGGTCGGGGTGCTGGTCCAGTAACGCCCCAGCGCCGGCGCAGGTTTGGGTGGCCAGTTCCGTGGCGAGGTCCCGGGGCAGTCCGAGGGCAACGCCGGCGTCGATAAGTGCTTCGGTGAGCAGGAAGTAGTAGGCGGGCCCCGAACCCGAGAGCGCGGTGACGGCGTGCATTGCCTTTTCGGGGACGGCGACGACGCGGCCCGCGGACGTCAAGAGCTTTTCGACGGCCTCCCGCTGCTCGTCTTCCACATAGCGGCCGGCGGAGACGGCGAGCACGCCCTTGCCCACGAGCATCGGGGTGTTGGGCATCACGCGCATGATCGGAGTGCCCGCGGACGAGATTGCCTCTTCCATGTCGGCGATGTCGACGCCGGCGGCCATCGAGACGAGCACGGTGGGCACCGAATTGCTCGCGACAGTCTCCGCGATCTCCCCGATCACGTCAATGATCTGGTTGGGTTTGACGCACAGGAAGACAACGTCGGCGTCGGCGGCGGCCTCGACGTTGTCCGTCGTGGCCTGGATGGCGTAGCGCTCGGCGAGCGCCGCCACGCGCTCTTCGGAGCGGCAGGTGGCAATGATGTGGTGCGGTTCGACCTTTGAGGCGATCAGCCCCTGCAGCAGGGCCTCGCCGATATTGCCAACGCCAATGATTGCGATTTTTTCCATGCACCACACACTAGCGCCACGGGGGCGCTGTGGTGGAAAACGCCCTTAGAGCAGGGCCGGGCCGAACGCCATGACCAGGGCGGCAACGCCCGCGAGCGTCATGGTCAGACCATCGCGGCCAGTGTGCATCGCGCGCACACCGAAGACGACGCCCGCAACAGCGGCGGCGCCCAGGATGGCTGCGAGTGCGGTTGCCAGGTTCGCCCAGATCCAGCTGAACAGCATGAACCCGAGCACGCCCAGAACCACGCCGATGAACACGAAGAGCACCAGCATGATGGGGTTGACGGCGCCGTCGTCGGCTTCAGGCTCCACCTTTTCGACGTCCACATCCTCTACATGGTCGTCGTCGAAGAGGTCGAGGCTGTCTTCCTCGGCGGGTTTCTCAGCAGGCTCAGCCTTGGTGCGCTGCGCTGGCTCCTTGGTGTCCTCCACGACGCGGATCTGCGTCGTTTCGTCCTCGGAAGGGCTGGCCTTCTGCGCGGCAGGCGCAGGCGCGGGCGGGTCAACCGGCTTCTCGGCCGCAGGCTTTGCAGCCGCAGGTTTCTCGGCCGCAGGCTTCTCTGCAGCAGGCTCAGGCTTCGCCGGTGCGGGTTCGGCTGGTGCGTCGAGTGGCACGCTGGAGTGCTTCGCTTCGGCCGGGCGGGCGTCGACAGCCTTGAAGGAGCCGGTCAGCTCCGCGACCGAGACGCCGCCTTCCTCCAAGCTGCGGCGTCGGCGGGGACGCTTACCCACGTCCGGGTTGGTTTTCTGGGCCCGGGCGAGGAGCTCCGCAACCGTCAGCTGCTTGTCCTCAGACATCAGTCGTTGTCTCCTTCGTCATCTCCTAAGTCATGCCCTTGGTCGATCCAACGGAGGATCACGCCTTCTCGTAGCGCCCATGGACAGATCTCTAACTTATCAAGCTTAAGCGCTCGCATGGCAGCCTCTGCAACTAGGGCACCCGCAACGATCTGGTGTGAGCGGTCAGCGCTGATGCCTTCGAGCTCCGCGCGGTCGGCTGCGGTCATGCGGGAGATGAACGCGATGAGCTGGCGCAGGCCCGGCGCGGTGAGGGTTCGCTTCACGAAAGGCCCAGCTGAGGAGGGTGCAGCGCCGGTTAGCCGAGCGAGGGAGCGGAACGTCTTCGAGGTGCCGACGGCCAGCCCCGCCTCCCCCAGCGCGTGGAACTCGCGGGCGGGCCCGGCGAGTTCAGCGTCGATGTAGTCGCGCAAAAGGTTGATCTTTTTACGCTCAGGCGGGTCGGATTCGAACCACTCGTGGGTGAGCCGCCCGGCGCCCAGGTCGAGGGACACGGCCAGGTCGGGGCTTTCTTCGGTGCCGGTGGACATCTCCAGGGAGCCGCCGCCGATGTCCAGGTTGGTGATGCGCCCCGCGGACCACCCGTACCAGCGGCGCACTGCGAGGAACGTCAGCCGCGCCTCCTCCTCGCCGGAGAGGACTTCGAGGCGCACGCCGGTTTTCTTCTCAACCTTCTTCAGCACATCCTCGGAGTTCGTCGCCGAGCGCACGGCGGACGTCGCAAAGGCGAGGAACTCCTCGCACTTCAGCTTGCTGCTTAGGCCTGCGGCTTCCCCCACGGCGTCGACAAGCTTGTCGACGCCCCGAGGCTCAATATTGCCCTCGTCGTCGAGGAGTTCGACGAGCCGGAGCGGCTGCTTCCAGTCACTCATCGGGGTGGGGCGGCCACCGCTGCGGGCATCTACCCCCACGAGATGCACCGTATTACTGCCTACGTCTAATACACCTAATCGCACCCCCTCAGCGTAGTGCGTCTACGGTGTGTTGGTGTGAATCAACCAGTTTTTCTCGGATTCCCCGCCGAATCCCCCGCCGGCCGCTCGATCCTCGCGGGACGCGAAGTGCCCACCGACTTCCCCCGCGAATGGTTCGTGTTCATGCACCCGGAGGACCCGCTGCACTACTTCAGCATCGACCTGACGTGGGTGGAATCCACCTGGTCGTGCCGGTTTGGCACGCCGCAGTGCCACGGGATTGATGAGGACTTCTCCGTTGTCGGCTGCTGCATCCACGGCGCGTACCTCTCCGACGAAACGGACCGCGACGACCTCTATAATGCGGTCGCCGAGATGCCCGCGAAGTACTGGCAGCTGCGCCCCCGCGACGTCGATTCCTACATCGCAGCCGCCGACCCCACCATCCTCGAGCCCTGGCTGGAGTGGGACGACACCGAAGAAGAGGACGACGGCCCACACATCAAGACGCGCGTGGTGGATGGCGCCTGCATCTTCGCCAACCGCACCGGCGCCGAAACCGGCCCGGGCTGTTCCCTGCACCAGTGGGCGATGGCGGAAGGCCGCAACATCATCGGATCCAAACCGGAAGTGTGCTGGCAAGTGCCGTTTTCCCGGGAGGACTCCTGGGAGGAACGCGCCGACGGCCAGGAGATCCTGCGCACCACCATCGGCGAGTACGACCGGCGCCAGTGGGGTGGCGGCGGCGAAGACTTCGACTGGTGGTGCACCGACGCGCCCGCCTGCCACACCGGCGGTACACCCGTGTGGCAGTCGATGAAGCAGGAGCTACAGCAGCTCATTGGCGAGAAGCCCTACGAGGTCCTCGCCGCGCACTGCGCCGCCCGCGCGAAACTCCCGCGTGAGGCGAAGACCACGCACCCGGCCAGCGATCAGGCCTCGAACTTGTAGCCCAGGCCGCGCACCGTCACCAGCTGCTTCGGCTTCGACGGCTCCTCCTCGATCTTTGAGCGCAGCCGTTTGACGTGCACGTCCAGGGTCTTGGTGTCGCCGACGTAGTCCGCACCCCAGATCATGTCGATGAGCTGGGAACGCGTAAGCACCCGGCCGGCGTTGCGCATCAGGTACTCCAGCAGGTCGAACTCCTTGAGCGGCATGCGGACTGGTTGGCCGTCGACAAGCACGCTGTGGCGCTCGACGTCCATGGTGACGCGGCCGCCGATGAGTACGTCGCGGCTCGGCTCGTCCTTTTCCTCCGCCGCCGACTCCCCGCCGCGGCGCAGCACCGCCCGGATGCGCGCAATGAGCTCGCGAGTCGAGTACGGCTTGGTCACGTAGTCATCCGCGCCGAGCTCGAGGCCCACCACCTTATCGATCTCCGAATCGCGCGCCGTGACCATAATGATCGGCACGGACGAACTCGCGCGCAGCTTCCGGCACACATCCGTGCCGCTCATGCCCGGCAGCATCAGGTCCAACAGAACAAGATCGACCTCGTTGGCCTCGAACGCCTCGAGCGCCGCCGGGCCGTCGGCCGCCCACACCGTGGAAAAGCCCTCCTTTTCCAGCAGATACGACAGCGGATCCGCCAGGGACTCTTCATCTTCAACGATCAGGATCTTCGTAGACACGGTTAGGGAAACCCTCCTGCAAAAGCTACATCGGCAACTCGAGCGTGAAAGTCGACCCGGTCCCCGGGCGCGACCACACTCTGATAGTACCCCCGTGGTTTTGCGCCACATGCTTCACGATGGCCAAACCCAAGCCAGTCCCCCCAGTCGAGCGCGACCTCGCCTTATCGACGCGGTAAAAACGCTCAAACACGCGCTTCTGATCCTCCAGCGCAATCCCGATCCCGCGGTCAGTGACGCGCACAAGCGCCACCTTCTGCTTCCCGGACATACGCACCTGCTGCGTAATACTCACCGGCTGGCCGTCCGGCGAGTAGTTAATGGCGTTCGACACCAGGTTGCTCACCGCGGACGTCAGCAGCGACTGGTCCCCCATCACCGTAATCCCGGTGGGTTCCCCACGGATCAGGTCGATGTTGCGGCCCTCGGCGGTGACGTGATTGCGGGTGATGGCGTCGTCAATCACCTCGTCGAGGCTGACCGGATCCATCTCCGGCAACGCCTCCGCGCCCTGCAGCTTCGACAGCGAAATCAGGTCCGTGATCATGTCGCCCATCCGGTGGGCCTCCTTCAGCACCTTCGTGCCGAAGTAGTCCACCATCTCCGGGTCATCCGGGTCCTGCAGCAGCGCCTCCGCGAGCAGCGCCATCCCGCCAACCGGCGTCTTCAGCTCGTGCGAGACGTTCGCCACGAAGTCGCGGCGCGCGTGCTCCATCCGCACGTTCTCCGACTCGTCCGTGCTGTAAGCAATCACGTAGGAGTTCTCCGTCAGCGTCAGCGGTTTGACCACCACGCGCACGTTCCGAATGCGGGACCCCGTCGCACGAATCGGCAGGTCAAGGTCAAGGACGTGCGTCTCCTGATCTTCAAAAACCTGCTGGGCGGTCTCCCACACCTCCGGCTGCACCGTGCGGTCATACACCAGCGACATATCGTGCGCCCTCGCGTTCGAGAGCAGCACCTTGCCCTCCTGGTTCATCACCGCAATCCCCGTCGGCGAGCCCTGCACCGCCAACTGCAGCACCTCACTAATCGTAGCCGCCCTGCGGGAATCCGAACCACCATCAACCCGGTTGCGTAAACGCCAACGCAGCGCCCGCCGCACCAACGGTGCAGCAAGCGCTGCGAGAACTACGCCCCCTAAAAACGCCAGTAGCGGGGACAATGTGGCTACTTACTTCTGGCCCTGGTTAGCAACCGCAGCAGCACCTGCCGCAGCCGCCTCCGGATCGAGGTACGTGCCGCCTGGGTTGAGCACCTTGCCCTTGCTGTCAATCTCGTAGACCAACGGCATGCCGGTCGGGATGTTCAGGGCAGCGATGTCATCGTCGGAGATGTTGTCCAGGTACTTCACCAGGGCGCGCAGCGAGTTACCGTGCGCAGCCAGCATGACCGTCTTGCCGTCGAGAACCTCAGGCAGGATGACGTCGATGTAGTACGGCAGGAAGCGCTCCACAACGTCCTTCAGGCACTCCGTGCGTGGCACCTCTGGGAGGAACGCGTAACGCACGTCGTCGGTCTGGGAGTACTCGTTGTCGGCGTCGATTTCTGGTGGCGGAGTGTCGTAGGAACGGCGCCAGCTCATAAACTGCTCTTCACCGTACTCCTCACGGATCTCGGCCTTGTTCAGGCCCTGCAGCTTGCCGTAGTGACGCTCATTGAGGCGCCAGTTACGCACAACTGGAATCCAGTGACGGTCCGCAGCGTTCAGCGCGATGTTCGCGGTGCGGATCGCACGACGCAGCAGCGACGTGAACACGATGTCCGGCAGCACGCCCTTTTCTGCCATCAACTTACCGGCGTTGACGGCTTCCTGCTCACCCTGCTCAGTCAGATTGACATCGACCCAGCCGGTGAACTGGTTGGACTTGTTCCATTCACTTTGTCCGTGACGGACAAGAATCAACTTTCCATTCGTCATGGCACCAATCATGCCACGAATCGTATGATTTTTCTTTAAGGTTGGGTCTCATGATCCACGCCAACGCCGTCGCCGCCACGCTCTCCGTCGCACTTCTCGCACCTGGGGCACCATTTCGTGTCCTCCCAGAGCAACCACCGACCACAATACGAGTGGGCAATCACACAATTTCCATCCCCGAACACGCCAGCGCCGCGTCCTGCTCCCAAGGCTTCAACGGCACCATCAACGGCCAGCTCGTCATGCTCACCGCCGGCCACTGCTTCGACCTCTCCGAGGGTGTCGACAACGAACCCACCGACGTCATGCGCACCCACCGCGTCGAAGTACCTATCGACGCCAGCTACCGCCCCATCGGCACCCCAACCAACCTCAAACCCTCCACCGACTACGCCGACGTCTACCTCCCCTCACAGTTCTTCTGGGACACCGTCAACACCCCGGATTGGGGCGTCGTCACCGCCGCCCCCGACGCCCCGGCCACCCGCATGTCCTTCTCCCGCGACGCCAACGGCCACGCCCACGGCGCACCTCGCGAACTGCGCTACATCCAGGACACCCGCAACCTGCCCTACAACTACTTCGACACCTCCAACTTCGGCCAACCCATCTGCAAAGACGGCGCCACCACCGGCCGCACCTGCGGCCACCAACTCGCCCGTTCCCGCAACAGCATCTACTCCTGGGGGCTGCACTACGAGCACGGCGACTCCGGCGGCATCAACTACGACCCACGCGACGGCGCCGTCCTCGGTGTCAGCTCCATGGGCGTAGGACCCCTCGGCAAAGCCCAGCGTGCTGATCGCATCATCGAAGACGCCTTCAACGTCCCCGACGGCAAAGTCAACGAAGCCTTCACACTCCCCGATTCCACCGCGCCCCACGCCGACTTCACCCCGCTCAATCAGGAGCAAGGGGCATTGATGGGCCAGATCATGCAGGACAACCCCGAACTGAAACCGCGCAAGACCGGCAAGCAGGGCTTCGACGAGGCCGTCGCCGCAGCCCAACGCGACGCCGACGTTGCCGCCCAGCGCGCCAGCCAGGTCCGCACCGTTGAGCAGGCGCAACGCCTCGCCGCCGACGTCTCCGGTGCGGTCGATCACCACGCGCAACAACTCGGCAAGTGGGGTGCCGCCGCGGCGGTGGAGGCGCTTGGGACGGCTTCACTCAATTGATGGACAAAGGCGCCATCCCTTGGCAAAGCCCGTCCGACAACCTTTTGGTTTTACAACCTCACAGCCAGGGGACCGGCACACCCCAAGCCGCTAACTGAGGGCCAGCCGCGTACACAGCCCCACCAAGCGCAGCCAAGACCGCTAGAGCTATCCGCAAGGCCAAAATCGGCGACCCTTTGGCAAACGTGGAGGCATAATTCGCTAGGGCCACGTCTGCTTGAGTGTACGGTTGGGACGGGCAAATAGGTTCACCAATTGCAGGCTGGACTGGAGACTTCCGCAGCTCACGACACTTCGCTGCTTTTTCTTCTGATGTCACTCCCCAGACAATCGCCTCAAGCATCTCTCCAGACACCTCACGATGCTTGAATACATACCCCATCGTATCGGCGAAATCGAACACGTTGTCTGTTTTGCTTGACTCCGCTACGCTGCTTGCTGCTTGGGGCTCCGTGACTTCGGCACAAGCGCTATGAGTAGCCCCAGATGCCGCCACAGCCACCGTGACCAATCCGGGTACAAGAAATCTAAATTTCATCATCTTCACTTTCCGCACGACGATCCCCCACAAGAACTGCCTGGGAGCTTCGAGTGCTCATGGACGCCAAGGGATTTGCGGTTAAATTTCGCCGTAACACCGCCTCGCCAAGCTCGGTGCTTCTGAGCTTGAGTCAAGCTTTGGTTTTGTACCGTTTTTTGTATCCACCCCAATTCAGAGTCGATTTTTGCAGCGGATCCAGACCCAATGCACTGCTCCCGCCCAGAGCTATCAATCTGGACTTTAGTAGTCGAAGCAACCCCGACTATCTCATTCCCGGCAAAAACCGCTGCACCGGAGTCACCGTGACACAAATTGGCGTCGCCGGTTGGGTCCAAACGCACTTGGTCAGAGTAAACGTCTCCCGTGGTGGTATGAACCAGGTAATCAACTACCCCCACACGAAAATCTGCTGCCGACGAAAAATTATTGGGCTGCCCAACCTGCCCCGAATAGCCAATTACTCGAACACCGTCACCCACTCGTGGCGACCTCGCACTCAACTCAAATTTTCTAGCATTAATTCCAGTTCCCACACGTATGAGCGCAAGATCGTGCTCCGGGTTGGGAGCCATTTCAATTAACTCAATCCCTGCAAATTCACCATCAGACTGCTGGATAAATCCAATTGAATTCAATTTACCTTTAACACAGTGCCGAGCCGTCAGCCAGTAATAATCTCCAACATAGTTGGCCGTACATGTTCGCTTCGAAACTAATCCGTCAGAGAAATATAAGGCACCGATCCTATTGTCATATGTAGGAGTTTTATTGGTAGTGAACCAGTCCAACCCCTCATCGTACGGTTCATTTCCATCAGACTCATCCTCCCAATGTTGTTCCTCACCACCTTCATATAATTCGTTGACCTGCTCTCCAGCCTCTTGAGCCTGCACAACACTCACCGGCGTCCCTACAACGCCAAAAGCGAAGGCAAGCAGAAGACCCTCAATCAAAACTCGATACCGCACAGTAACTCCTTAACGAAAGATTAACGGTCCGATCCTTTTCGACTTTACAGTAGCATAGCGCCACTAGGATTTACGCCTTATTGGCCCTACATACTCCGAATAGATTTCACCCAACCCCGCGGCAATTTTGAATGACCACCAGCATCACACGCTTCCAATGCCTCGACCGGAACGGTTCTAACGCGTCTTGGCCGCCAGCGCGAACCGGGCTGGGCACCAAATTCCCGCCCGAGCCGGAGCCGGAGCGGATAGAGGAGCGACCTGGGAGAAACGCAACGGCGCCCTTCTAAAAGCAGAAATTTGGCGCATAGATTTGGGAGCCAGTGACAAAGGACGCACCTCAAAACATCTAGCACTTTTACCACCAGCGGGCATGAATGTCTAGCCCAAATTAGGTTGCGTCTTTTGTCACTCGAGGCAGCTGGGTGACACCAAATTCCCTTCCGCGAGCCTCCGAACTGGGAAAACACAAAAGGCGTTCCCCCAAAAACATGCAGCTAGCTGCCGATGGCTTTCCGGTCGCAGAGGCCGCGGTCGAAGTGGTCGAGAGTGTCCTGGTAGATGCCGGTGAGGGCGTGGGCGCTTTCGCGCCAACTGAACTTGCTGGCCTGGGCGACAGCGGCTTGGCCCATGGCGATGCGGGTGTCGTCGTCGTGGAGGAGCTCACCGATGGCGCTGGCCCAGTCGGCGGGGTCGTGGCTGTGGACAAGGGTGCCGGTTTCGCCGTCGGCGACGACGATCGGCAGGCCGCCGACGGCCGCGGCGACCACGGGGGTGCCGGTGGCTTGGGCTTCGACGGCGACGAGGCCGAAGGACTCGTTGTAGCTGGGCACGGCGACGATGTCGGCGGCTTGGTACACGTTCACGAGTTCCTGGGGCGGCCGGGGTCCGAGGAAGCGCACGATGTGGCCCACGCCTTCTTCCTCGGCGAGGCGCTGGTAGGTGTCGACGCTCACCCCACCGCCCGAAGCGCCACCGCAAATGAGGACGCGCAGGGGGAAGTCGACGCCATCGCGAACCAGTTTGCCGATGGCTCGGATGAGCACCTGCGGGCCCTTGAACTCCTGGAGACGGCCAACGAAAGCGACCACTTTGGCGTGGACGGGGATGCCGAGGTGGCGGCGTGACATTTCAGTGTTGCGGTTGGTGCCGGGGGTGTAGAGCTCGGTGTCGGCGCCGGGGGTGACCACGGCAATTTTGGCGGGGTCGACGTCGTAGTGGCGGGACAGTTCGGTGATTTCGTCTTCGGTGTTGACCACGAGGCGGTCGGCGTTGTCCACGAGTTGCTGTTCGCAGATGCGGCGGGCTTCGCTTTCGGAGCTTTCGGCGCCGGATGCGTAGGCATTTTTGACGGCGGCCCAGGTGTGGCCGGTGTAAATGAGGGGGACGTCGCTCAGTTCGGCGAGGAGCCAGCCGACTTGGCCGGACAGCCAGTAGTGGGCGTGGATGATGTCGTAGTGGGCGTCGTAAATTCGGCAGAACTGCACGATGCCGCCGGCGAACGTGGCGAGCTGCGTGGGCAGCTCCTCTTTGGGCAGGCCTTCGTAGGGGCCGGCGACGATGTGGATGACCCGGAAGCCCGGTTCGACCTCGGCGATTTGTGGCTGGCTGGGGCGGGTGGCGCGGGTGAACACGTCGACTTCGATGCCCTGGCGCGCGAGCTGCTGGGCGATGTTGAGGATGTACACGTTCATCCCCCCGGCGTCCCCGATGCCGGGCTGTTCGAGGGGCGAGGTGTGCATTGAAATCATGGCGACGCGCATGCCCGCCAGCGTATTACATCACCGCGTGGCGGTGCCACGAACCGAAGTCGGCTGCGACGGTCGCAGCGAGCTGCTGGTAGGCGCGCAGGGTGTCGGGTGCGAGGCGGTCCATATCGACGACGGCACCTTCGGCCAGGTGGCGGTCGTATGGGATGGCGTGGACGGCGCGGGTGCGGGCGGCGAAGTGTTCGGTGAGGCGCTCCATATCAATGGTGGGTTTGCCCGGCGCGCCCGCACTGATGACGACGACCGCGTTGGAGGCGAGCTGGTCGTAGCCGTGGAGGCTGAGCCAGTCGAGGGTGGCGGCAGCTGATTGGGCGCCGTCGAGGGCTGGCGAGGTGACCAGGACGAGCGCGTTGGCCAGGTCGAGGACGCCAGCCATGGCGGAGTGCATGAGGCCGGTGCCGCAGTCGGTGAGGATGACGTTGTAGTGGTGTTGCAGGATGTCGATGGCTTTGCGGTAGTCGAGCTCGGAGAAGGCTTCGCTGACGGCCGGGTCGCGTTCGGAGCCGATGACTTCGAGGCGCGAGCTGGCCTGGTTGGTAAATGCCCGGACCTGCGGGTACCGCGAGGTGTCTTTCGCGAGCAGGAGGTCGCGGATGGTGGCGGGTGAGTTGGCGGTGGCGCGTTGCGCGAGCGTGCCGAGGTCCGGGTTGGCGTCGATGGCGATGACGCGGTCGCCGCGGGTTTCGGCGAACACCCCGCCGAGGGCGATGGTGGTTGTTGTCTTGCCGACGCCCCCTTTCAGCGACATGACGGCAATCCGGTAGTCGCCGCGCAGGGGTGCGCGGATGGCGTCGATGAGTTCGTCGCGTTCGGCTTGGGCGCGGGAGCGCCCAGGGTTGATGCGGCCGCGGCTGGCGCTGTGGACGAGTTTGCGCCAGCCCTGTTTTGGCGGTGCTTTCACGGGATCGACCAGGTTGCTTTGGTCGAGGCCGGTTGGCGGTGTGAGGTCGGTGGTGGCGTCGAAAAATGTGGTCAATGGAATCCCCCCTTGTGTTTCCCCAGTGGCTCACGAGCGTACCTGATGTGGAAAACTAGCAAAACCTACCAAACCGTAGGTTATACTTTCCCTCACCTACTTTCGACTAGCTAACAAAAGGAGTGTTTATGGGCGCCTACGAAACCAAAGCCTGGCTTACGCACTACCCCGAATGGACCGACCCGCACCCGATCGTCGGCAGCGACACCCTCGTCAGCCTGTTCAATACCGCCGCAACCACCCACCCGGGCCGCGCAGCCACCTGGTTCATGGGCAAAACACTCACCTACCAAGCCCTCAACGAGCAGGTCAACCGCTTCGCCGCCGCCCTGCAGCGCCTCGGCGTCGCACCTGGCGACCGCGTTGTCATCGCGCTGCCGAACTGCCCGCAGCACGTCATCGCCATCACCGCGATCCTGCGCATCGGGGCCGTCGCCATCGAGCACAACCCGCTCTACACCGCCTACGAGCTGGAGAAACAGTTCCTGGACCACGGCGCGCGCGTGGCCATCGTCTTCGACCGGGAGGCCGAGACCTTCCACACGCTGCAGGAAACGACGGCGCTCGAGACCGTCATCGCCGTCAACCTTATCGACGCCATGCCCCGCCACCTGCAGCTCGCCCTGCAGGTGCCGCTCGGGTCGGTGCGCGCCCAGCGCGAGGAACTGCACACACCCGCACCGAAGGCGATCTCGTGGGAATCCCTCGTGGCGAAACCTGCAACACCGACGGATCTGCCGACCATCGCACAGTCCGACACCGCGTTCATCCTGTACACCTCCGGCACCACCGGCACCCCCAAGGGCGTGCCGCTGACGCACGCCAACGTGCTCTCCGTCCTCGCCGCCGGCACCCAGTGGGTGAAGGACTGGGGCGCCGTCAACGAGAAGGTGCTCGCCATCCTGCCAATGTTCCACATCTACGGCCTGGCCCTGAACTACGGGTTCCCGCTGACCGTCGCCGGCCAGATGGTGCTCGTCCCGGCGCCGAAGCCGAAGCTCTACCAGCAAGCCATCTTGAAGACGCGCCCCACCCTCCTGCCCGGCGTGCCGCTGCTGTACGAGCGGATTGCGGAGTGGGCCGTCGAAAAGCATGTGGACCTCTCCTCCTTCCACAGCGCGATCTCCGGTGCCGCAACCCTGCCGCAAAGCACCATTGAGCTGTGGGAACGCGTCACCGGCGGACAGCTCATCGAAGGCTACGGGCTCACCGAAACCTCCCCGATCCTGTGCGGCAACCCCCTCGACGGCAACCGGCGCCCCGGCTACATCGGCGTGCCGTTCCCGAACACCGAGATCCGCATCGCGAACCCGGACAACCCCAGCGAGACCATGCCCGACGGCGAACCCGGCGAGCTGCTCGCGCGCGGCCCGCAGGTGTTCTCCGGCTACCTCAACAACCCAGAGGCCACCGAGAAGTCCTTCCACGACGGCTGGTTCCGAACCGGCGACATGGCCGTCATGGAGCCCGACGGCTTCATCCGCCTGGTGGCGCGCATCAAGGAAATCATCATCACCGGCGGATTCAACGTCTACCCGGACGAGGTCGAGGAGGCGGTGCGCACGCACCCAGACGTCGAGGACGTCGCCGTCGTCGGCCGCCCGCGCGAGGACGGCTCCGAGGACGTCGTCGCATGCGTCACGCTTCGCGACGGCGCCCCGCTCGACCCGGAAGGGTTGAAGGAGCACGCTCGCCAGCGCCTGACCCGCTACAAGGTGCCGCGCACCTTCTACCATTTCGAGGACTTGAACCGGGACCAGACCGGCAAGATCCGACGCCGCGCGGTCCAGCAAGAATTGGTGGCCATGCTGCAGTCCACACAATAGGTTACGGTAGCGTAGGGTAGGGCCATGACCTTGGACGCAAACACCACAAAGCCATGGCTGCAGTACTACCCGGAGTGGACCGCGCACTCGCTCGAGTACGGGTTCACCACGCTGCCAGGCATCTACGACGACAACCTGGAACGCAACGCCGACAAGCCAGCGACCAGGTTCTTCGGCCGCTCCATGACCTACGGCGAGCTGGACAAGGAAGTCCGCCGCGCCGCCGCCGGGCTCAAGGCCTTCGGCGTGCGCAAGGGCGACCGCGTGGCCATCCTGCTGCCGAACTGCCCGCAGCACGTCATCGCGTTCTTCGCGGTGCAGAAGCTTGGGGGCGTCGTCGTCGAGCACAACCCGCTCTACACCGCGAACGAGCTTCGCCCGCAGTTTAAGAACCACGGCGCCCGCGTGGCCATCGCCTGGGATAAGGCGGCCGACACCCTCGAGGCGCTGCGCGCCAGCACCGACCTGGAGACGGTCATCTCCGTCGACATGACCAAGGCGATGCCGAAGCTGCAGCAGCTCGCGCTGCGCATCCCGATCGCGAAGATCCGCAACGCCCGCGAGCAGCTCACCGTGCAAAGCTCAAACACTGTGCTCAAGACGGTGCCGTGGGAGACGCTGCTCGGCTCCGCCATCGGCGGCGAGGGCGACGATCTGGCCACCGAGGCCGGCATTGCACCCGACGACCCAGCCCTTATCCTCTACACCTCCGGCACCACCGGGGAGCCGAAGGGCGCGGTGCTCTCCCACAAGAACCTGCACGCCAACGCCTGGCAGGGCGTCGCGTGGGTCAAGGACCTGCAGTCCGAGTCGCAGCAGCGCATGCTGGCCACCCTGCCGTTCTTCCACGCCTACGGCCTCACCTTCTCGCTGACGCTCACGGTGCTCATCGGCTCCGAGGTCGACCTACTGCCGGCGCCAAAAATGGACCTCGTCATGGGCTCCATCAAGAAGTTCAAGCCCACCTTCATCCCCGGCGTGCCCACCGTGTTCGAGCGAATTATCGACGCCGCCAACAACGAAGGCCTCAACATCAACGGTGTCAACACCGGGTTTTCGGGCGCGGCCTCCCTGCCCGTCGAGACGATCGAGGCGTGGGAGCGCGTCACCCACGGCCACCTCGTCGAAGGCTACGGCCTGACCGAGACCTCCCCGATCCTGATCGGTAACCCGGGCACCGCGGACCGCCGCGCGGGCTACATCGGCATCCCCTTCCCCGACACCGAGATCCGCATCGTCAACCCCGACAACCTGGACGAGGACATGCCCTACGGCGAGCCCGGCGAAATCCTCGCCCGCGGCCCGCAGGTCTTCGCGGGCTACCTCAACAACCCTGAAGCCACCGAGCAGGCCTTCCACGACGGCTGGTTCTGCACCGGCGACCTCGGCGTCATGGAGGAGGACGGCTTCATCAAGCTCGTTTCCCGCCTCAAGGAGCTCATCATCACCGGCGGGTTCAACGTCTACCCCGCCGAGGTGGAAACGGTCATGCGCACCCACCCCGATGTTGTCGACGTCGCCGTCGTCGGCCGCCCGCGCGAGGACGGCTCCGAGGACGTCGTTGCCTGCGTGACACTTCGCGACGGCGCCCCACTCGACCCGGACGGCCTGAAGGACTTCGCGCGCAAGAACCTCACCCGCTACAAAGTGCCGCGCACCTTCTACCACTTCGAGGAACTGCCGAAGGACCAGCTGGGCAAGCTGTCGCGCCGCAAGGTGCAGGAAGAGCTCCTGTCCCGCCTGTAGGTGATTAGATCGACATCCCGACCCACACCGGCTCCGGCACGAGCCGGACGCCGAATGCGCGCTCCACACCGGCTTGCACGTCGCGGGCCAGGGCCACGATGTCGTCGGCCTTGGCGTTGCCCCGGTTCGTCAGCGCCAGGGTGTGCTTGGTGGACAGGCGGGCCGGGGCGTGCTCGCCGGGGTAGCCGCGCGGGAACCCGGCGCGCTCGATGAGCCAGGCGGCGGAGAGCTTCACGCGCCCGTCCTCCTGTGGGTAGCGCGGCATCCCCTCAATACCGATCGCATCTGCGACCGAGGCGTCCACCACCGGGTTGGTGAAGAAGGAGCCTGCGGACCAGGTGTCGTGGTCGGCCGGGTCGAGCACCATGCCCTTCGCCCGGCGCGTCTCCAGGACGGATGCGCGTGCCTCCGCGAGTGGGACCCGCTTGCCGCCGAGGTGGCGCAGCGGCGCCGACAGGTCCGACTTGGTCAGTTTCAGCTCGATCTCGAGGACCACGGCGCGGTGGGTGAACTTCAGGTTGGAGTAGCGGTATGCCAGCTCCAACGACTCCGGGGTAACCCACTCGTCCACGCCGGTCTCTCGGTTCCACAGGCGGACGCGGTGCAGCACGTCAGCGATCTCGGCGCCGTAGGCCCCCACGTTCTGTACCGGCGTGGCACCCGCGGAGCCCGGGATGCCGGACAGGGCCTCAATGCCCGCCAGGCCGTGCTCCACGGCGTAGGCAACCACGTCGTCCCACACGGTGCCGGCGCCGACGCGGAGGGTGGTGGCGTCGATAAGTTCGATGCCGGGGTTGCGCACGAGCACAGCAGTGACTGCCTGCGGGCCGTCGGCGACCACCAAGTTGGAGCCGCCACCAACGATGAGCAGCGGCGTGCCTGCGGCGTCGAGGCGCGCGACCGTCGCAGCGAGGTCCTCGGCGGTGTCGCAGCGGATCACATCAGCGGGGGTGCCGCCGACGCGCAGAGTTGTCATTGAGGCAAAAGATGTATCAGACACCCCATCAACGGTAGTCTGTTCACTATGACTGCACGTAGTGAAATCACCGTAACCATCAACCATCCTGCCCAGAAGGTGCGCGACGCCTTCGCAAGCAAGGATTACTGGGCGTTCATCGCGGAGAAGCTCTCCCCCGAACCGGGCGAGCTCCACGAGTTCGACGGCTCCACTGCCGTCCTCTTCGAGATCCTGCCGAAGTCCATCCTGCCTGAGGCAGCGCAGGCCATGATTTCGCAGGACCTGAAGCTGAAGCGCACCGTCAACACCGGCACCGACCCGATCACCTTCACCGGTGACGTCAAGGGCACTCCGGTCGATTTCGGCGGCGAGATCACGCTGACCGACAACGGCGACACCACCTCCCTGGCCTACGACAACGAGGCAAAGGTAGACATCCCGTTCATGGGCGCTGCGCTGGAGCCGAAGGTTGCTGAGGCGCTCGAGGAGATCGTCGAGAACGAGGCGAAGCTCACCGAGGAATGGATCTCCAACAATCTCTAAGCACCACCACAATCTGCGCTCGCAGGCGGGCCACGGGCAGCCCTACGGGGTGATCACCCGGGGCACGACCGGCATCAACCGACTGCGACGCTGCGATCGATGGACCCGCCACAACGCGCGGGTCATTTCGCTTTTGCGCGAAGGAACCCCACTAGCACTCGACGTCGGCTACGGCGCCTCCCACACCACCACCTGCGAGTGGGCGGGCTGGCTGCGGCGCATCAACCCCAACGTCGAGGTCGTGGGCCTGGAGATCAACCCCGAGCGGGTCCTCCCGCCGCGCGACGGCGTCCGCTTCGAGCTCGGCGGGTTTGAGCTCGCCGGCTACCAGCCGCAGCTTGTGCGCGCGTTCAACGTGCTGCGCCAGTACGACGTCGCGGAAGTCCCCGACGTGTGGCGCACCGTCACCTCCAAGCTCGCACCCGGCGGTCTCTTCATCGAGGGCACCTGCGACGAGCTCGGCCGCCGCAGCACCTGGGTACTTCTCGACGCCACCGGCCCCCAAACCCTCACCCTGTCCTGGGACCCATTCGACATTTCGACGCCCAGCGACCTCGCCGAACGCCTACCGAAGGCGCTCATCCACCGCAACGTCCCGGGCGAGCCCATCCACGACTTTCTTCGCGACGCCGACTCCGCCTGGGAACACGCCGCCGGCTGGGAACCGCACGGCCCGCGCGTGCGGTGGCGCCACGCCCGCGAGGCGCTCGCCCGTGACTGGCCGATCACTCCGGTGCGCCGCCGCCTCAGCGATAACACCGTCACCGTCGACTGGGCGGCTGTGGCGCCCAAAGGTGAGTCGCTACACTAGTGCGCATGAAAACCGTCTGGAAAGTCCTGATCGGCATCCTCGCCGCCATCCTGGTCCTATTCATCGCCGCCGAGGCCGGCTCACGCGCCTACATCGGCAGCCAGATGCGTGACCAAGCCCCGGAGGGCACCGAGGTTTCCTTCGGCGCTTCCCCCCTGACGCTGGGCATGCTGCGCGGCACCATCCCGCACGTCACGGTGACCACGCCATCCACACTGGTGGTCAACGGCGACGAAACCACCGGCCAGCCAGCCTCCACTGTGGAGATGGACTCCATCAAGGTCGACGCCAGCGGCAAGTCCGTCGCGGACACCCTGACCGCCACCACCGAGGTTCCGAGCGAGTTCGTGCGCGCGATGCTGAACACGCAGCTGCAGCAGAACATCGGCAGCGATTTCCTCTCCGCGCTCATCAACGTGTCCGAGGTGACCACCTCCCCCGAGGACGGCACATTCACCGTCGAGTTCAGCGGTGGCGCCGCTGCGGTTTCACTTCGCCCCGAAATTGACGACGCCGGCGGGTTCTCCGTCCAGGCCGTCGACACCTCGCTGTTCGGCAACACGCTGCCGGATGAGATCTCCTCCGCGATTACCGAGGCCCTCACCAACGGCGTGGCCGAGTACACCGACCAGACGATGCGCATCACCGGCTTCGACGTCGTCCCCGGCGGCCTCCGCGTTACCATGCAGGGCCACAACGTGGACTTCGCCGAACTTCAGGCCTACCAGCAGTAGGCCTGCTTACCAGCCGTAGTTCCCCCGCAAAATGTTGTTGATCTGCGGCCGCACATCGAAGTAGTACACACCGATAGCGACCGCGCCGATCCACGCCACGAACGGCAACGACAGCATGCAGGCGAACGCGGAACCTGCCAGGATGGCCACCCACGTGCCCTTCGACTGACGCCCCGCCGCCTCAAACGCGTCCGGGCGCGTCGACGCCGCCATCACCGCCGCCACAATGCCCGCGATGGCCAGCACCCAAAACAGCAGCGCGTTCGCCATCACGGGCAGCGACATGATCAGCTGCTCAGCAGTGAGGGACATTACTTCTTGCCGCCCAGGTCAGCGACGCGCTCCTGCACACGCGCAACCACGGACTCGATGCGCTGCTTCGCGTCATCAGCGTCGATGTTGCCGAACGCATCGCGGATCTCCTCAGCGACCAGCTTGAACGCGTCCTTGGCTTCGCCGGCCTCCGCGGAATCACCGATGTTGCGCACGATGGACTCGGCGTCGCTCGCAAAGGAGGACACTGCGTCCTTCAGCTCCTTGTCGTCGCCCGCACCGTCAAACGTGCTGCGAGCATTGTCCACAGCCTGCTTCAGCTGATCAGTCACATCGCCGCCCAGCTTGCCGACGGCCTCCCCGACCGACTGCCCAGCAACCAGCAACGCATCCGCAATATCGCGCAGACCAGAATTGTTCTCAGACATCATCATTCTCCTTTTAGAAAAACAGCAACTGTGACACAGCGTATATAACAAGTCCGGCCAATGCACCCACGATCGTGCCGTTCACGCGGATGTACTGCAGATCCTTGCCCACCATCAGCTCGATCTTGTCGGCGGCTTCGTGCCCGTCCCACTTCTGAATCGTCTCCGAAATGATCCCGACGATCTGGCCCGCGCCGTTCTCCGCAGCGAAGTGCGTCCACTTCTGCAGGTTGCGCTCGGCCGCCTCACGAGTCGCCGGCTCGTTGACCAGCTTCTCGCCCCACTCGTGCACTGTCAGGGCTATCTTTCGACGCACCAAACTCTCCGGATCCGACGCCGACTCAATAATCGCCGCCGACACCTGCCCCCACAGCCCAGCGGCCGCGTTCTGCACCGCATTCGACGCCATCACGTCCGCCTTCAGCTCCTCCACACGAGTGATCATGGCGCCGTCGAACTGCAGGTCCTGCGCGAACTGGTTGATTTGGCGTCGAATAGCTCGGCGAGCCTCGTGGTCCTTGTCCTTATCGACGTCCGCCATGAACGCCACCAGCTCGTTATAAACTTTCGCACCGACCAGGTCCTTGGCGAACTTCGGGGCCCAAGCGGGCATGCGCTCATCGATGGTGCGGACGATGGCGTCCTCCATGCCGGCGAGGCGCTCGTTGCCCCAGGCGACGATGTCGTCGACCACCGGCTCGATCTTGCCGTCCGCGATGAAGCCCTCCAGCGCGCGCCCGATCGGCGGGCCCCAGATCGGCTCCGCGAACCGGTCAATGACCTGCGAGTTGAGGAACTCCTCAGCCTCCGCAGGGTCGACCGCCTCAACGGCCTTGACCGTAAACTTGCCGACCTCCTCCGACACCCGCTTCGCGTTCTTCTCAAGCGACAACCACCTTCCGGCACGCTCCGGGATGCCCGCCGCCATCACCTTCTCGGTGATGGTCTCCGCGTTGAGGAAGTTCTCACTCACGAAGTCACTCAGCGCGTCAGCCACCTGGTCCTTCTTGTTCGGCACCAGGGCCGTGTGCGGGATAGGCAGCCCCATCGGGTGCTTAAAGATCGCCGCGACCGCGAACCAATCCGCCAGCCCGCCGACCATCCCGGCCTCCGCCGCCGCGCGCACGTACCCCACCCACAACGGCGCGGTGCCCTGCGACTGCCACCACGAACACGTCAGGAAGATCACGGCCATCAGCCCAAGCAGGGCCGTCACCCCGATCTTGTACTTCCGCAGTGTCCTGCGGCGCTGTTCGTCCGCCTCGGTGAGCTCCATTAACGCGTGTGTAGCCATGCACTTGATTAAAGCAAAAATCTCCCCGCCACCATATTGAGCGTGGTGACGGGGAGACCTGGAGGTAGCCGCTAGTTGACGCGACCGGTTTGCTCGCGGTACTGACGGTAGGCCGCGCGACCCTTCACGATGAGGAACGCGCCGAGCACTAACGTCACAACCGCCTCTACGAGGCCGTACAGGATGAGCTGGCTGCTGACCTCAGCAGACGCACCATACCCGTACGTGCCAACAGTTGCGCCCCAGATGGCAAGCCCCATACCGAACAGTGACGCCAAGATCAGGCCCATCGCTACCCACGTGGAGTAGCGCAGCAGCGAAGAGTGCGGCGCGGAGTACGACACCGGGTCGTAGCCTTCGACGTACAGGTCCTGAATCTTGCCCTCGTACTCAGGGAACGATTCACTGCGGATATCAGCTACAGCATGTTGGGACGCCATCGTTGTTTCCTTCCTCGTTTTATTCTCTGTTTAGTCGTCGCCGCCGCGGGCGGCCGCGCGGACACGCTCGGCGTTGATCGCGCCGACCGCATCCAGCGGAATGCCTGCAGGGCAGACGTCTGCGCACTCGCCGTACAGGGAGCAAGGACCGAAGTTGGTTTCCAACTCGTCGATCATCTTGCGTGCACGACGGCCACGCTCCAGCTTGCCCAGTGGCAGCAGCTTCAAGTGCTTCAGCTTAGCACCAGTGAACAGGTGCGCGGCGCCATTCGGGCACGCAGCCACACAAGCACCACAGCCGATGCAGGCTGCGTAGTCGAGTGCAAGCTCGGAATCGTGGTGGTTGACGGACAGGGTGTCTGCGTCTGGGGCGGTACCCGGGAAGACGGAGACGTAGCCGCCCTGCTGCATCACGCGGTCGAGCGCGGAGCGGTCAACCACGAGGTCCTTGATGACCGGGAACACAGCGGAGCGGAACGGCTCAATCTTGAGGGTGTCGCCGTCGTTGTAGTTCACCAGGCGCTGCAGACATGCAGGGACGTTCTGGTCCGCACCGTGTGGGCGACCGTTGATGGTCAAACCACAGGTACCGCAGATGCCCTCGCGGCAGTCAGAAGCGTAGGTGAAAGGCTCCTTGCCTTCCTCAACAAATTGGTTGTTGACGTGGTCGAGCAGCTCCAGGATAGACATCTGCTCAACTGCGTCCGGCACCTCGACGGTCTCGAAGTGGCCTTCAGTATCGGGTCCGGCCTGACGCCAGATCTCAAGTGTCAGTTTCATTACTTGTAGTTCCTCGTCATCAGTGGGATCGAATCGAAGTACAGTGGCTCGGCGTGACGCACGAACTGGTCGTTGCCCACGGTCTCCCATGCGGAAACGAAGCACCAGTTTTCATCGTCACGGCGGGCCTCGCCGTCTTCGGTGAGGTGGTCCATGCGGTAGTGAGCACCACAGGACTCGTCGCGGTCAAGTGCGTCGATGCACATCAGCTCGCCGAGGTTGATGTAGTCAACCAGGCGAAGCGCAGCCTCGAGGACCTGGTTCATCTCATCAGCGCGGCCTGGGATGTGGAGGTTCGCCCAGAAGTCATCGCGCAGTGCGCGGATCTTGTCGATGCCCTCGCGCAGGCTGTCGGCGGTACGTGCCACGCCACAGTGCAGGTAGAGGATCTCGCCCAGCTTGACGTGGTAGTACTCCGGACCGTGTGGGTCGGAGCCCTTGATGTTCATCAGGCTGTCGATGCGCTGCTGCGCACGCTGTACAGCCTCAACGGATGCAGGTGCATCCTCTGCGTACACCGGCTCGTTCAGGTGATCCGCCAGGTAGTTCGGCACCGTGAACGGAATGGTGAACCAGCCGTCAACCGATGCGGACAGCAGCGAGTTCGCGCCCAGGCGGTTCGCACCGTGGTAGGTCCAGGAGCACTCGCCGGCTGCGAAGAGGCCGTCGATAGACGTCATCTCGTTGAAGTCGGTCCACAGGCCACCCATGGAGAAGTGCACCGTCGGCGCAATACGCATCGGGGCCTTGTATGGGTTCTCGCCGGTGGAGTCCTCGTACATCTCGAAGAGGTTGCCGTAACGCTCACGGATAGTGTCCTCACCGAGGCGCTCGATGGAATCCTTGAAGTCCAGGTACGCCGAGTTGTGCAGCGGGCCAACACCGAAACCGGCGTTAAGCTGCTGCGAAATAGCACGAGACGCAACGTCACGCGGCACGAGGTTACCGAACGCCGGGTAACGACGCTCCAGGAAGTAATCGCGCTCGTCCTCTGGAATGGTGTTCGGGTCGCGGTCGTCACCCTTTTCCTTCGGGGTCCAAATGCGGCCGTCGTTACGCAGGGACTCGGACATCAGCGTCGTCTTCGACTGCCAGCTCGCGTTCAGCGGCAGGCCGGTCGGGTGGAACTGAATGAACGCCGGCGACGCCAGGTACGCACCAAGCTCGTGCGCACGCATCATCGCGGAGGAGTTCGAGTTCTTCGCCAACGTGGTCTTGTGGTACACGTTGCCGTAACCACCGGTACCCAGCACAACAGCATGGCCGGTGAACGGGGTCAGGGAGCCGTCAATCAGGTTGCGGGTAACAATACCGCGGCAACGCTTCTTGCCGTCTTCCTCAGTAATGATCAGATCGATCAGGTCGTTGTGCGTGAAGATCTCAACGTTGCCCAAGTGGATCTGACGCTGCAGCGCCGAAGCGGTGGACAGCTGCAGCTGCTGGCCCGTTTGGCCACGGGTGTAGTAGGTACGGGAGACCTGCACACCACCGAAGGAACGGGTAGCCAGGGAGCCACCGTACTCACGCGCGAACGGAGCACCAATCGCGTTCATGTGGTCAATCACGCGGACCGACTCGACGGCCAGGCGCCAGCAGTCAGCCTCACGGCAGCGGTAGTCGCCACCCTTGACAGTGTCCTTCACGTGGCGGTACGCGCCGTCGTTATCAACCTTCTTGCCGCGAGCAGCGTTGACGCCACCCTGCGCGGCAATGGAGTGTGCACGACGAGGAGCGTCATGATACGTGAAGACCTGTACCTGGTAGCCCAGCTCGCCCAATGCGGCGGCAGAAGCACCGGCAGCCAAGCCCGTGCCCACAACGAGGACCTTGAACTTGCGACGGTTCAGCGGGGACACCAGCTGCATGTGGTCCTTCTGGTACTCCCACATGTCCTTCATCCGAACCTTGTGGCGGTCCGGCATTGCATTATCAAGAATGCGGCCAATGGTGACGCCAGGAGCCGAGGACTCCGGCTGGCGGAACACCTCGTCCTGCGTCTGGTTCAAAGAGGTAGTCATTAAAGTTTCTCCTAATCAGCCGTTAGCGGGTGTATCCCGGGATAAGACCAGCCATGATGGCCAGTGGCATGATGACGTTTCCAAGAACAACGATGAACGGCAGTACGTACCCCAACACGACCATTACGCCGCGCCCACGCTCGCCGAGCCATCCAAGGTCAGAAACTGCCAAGTACACACCGTGCGTCAGGTGCAGCAGCAGCGCCAGCATGGCAACCAGGTAGAACAGGGTCACGTACCAACGCTCAGGAGCGAAGGTTGCAATCAGGTTGTCACGGACATTGCCATGAACGAACTGCTCAGAAGCAACAACCGTGCCCGCGGTCAGATCCAGGATGTGGAAAATGATGAACAGCAGCAGGATGACGCCGGTCACCAGCATCCAACGCGTAGCGGTGGACTGCCAGCCTCCCATCAGGTTCGTGCGCTTGAACGTACCGCGCGACTCGGCGGAACGCTTCTTCAGAGTGAACGCACCATACACGTGCAGGATCAGGCAGGTCAGCAGGACGATACGGAGAATCCACAGGAATCCCCCGCGCGGGAACAGTGGTTCACCAAACGTGCGGAACCACTCGCCGTAGTCATCAATGTGTGCGCCGCCATCAGCCTTGAGCGGCATGAAAATCTTCAGGTTGCCCACCATATGAACAAGAAGGAAGAGCGAGAAGATGAGGCCAGTGATGGCCATTTCAAGCTTTACTGCCCATGTTGGGAACCCTGGCCGCTCTCGTAGCGGCTTCTCAGTAATTTTTCCGTGACGAATTGCTTCACGGTCTGTTTTTTGTACAGTCATGGCACCTCCAGTGTCGTAACCACTTTAGGCACCATTCTTCACTATTGCCTAGTCAGAGCATGTTTCTTTCGCCTGATTTTCACCCAAAATTCACCGCCCGGACGCGCTTGGCAAATTTTCGAAATTTTAAGCATGGCGACACCCTGCACATATTCAGTATGAGAACAAACCAAGGTAAACCTAATTTGTGATGTTACTCACGACCTGCGCGTAACGTCTATAAAATCTTCGAACTACCCCCAAAGGTCGGTAGTCAAGAGTCTGCTTCAAACATCGGGAAATGGGAGGGTGAGCGGTCCTTTTACTACCCCGTCAGCGCGCCCCCAAAACGTTCGAAGCGTGGGCTTAGGAGCGTGCGATGCAGGTCGGCAAAAATCGGATAGGGTCAGCCAAAAGAGGCGACCAGCATCGCACTCCTCTAACGCCTCAACCGGAGCAATGTATGAAGGCGCGAAGGCAGGGCAACTGAGCGAGAACCCCACCCACACAGCGCAAAACCCGGTCCCACCAGCAGGCGGGACCGGGCGTCGAGAAGAAAAAGGCTACAGGTTGATCATGTGGCCTTCGATGCCGTGGGCCGCTTCCTTCAGTACCTCAGACAGGGTTGGGTGAATGTGGATAGAGCGGGCGATTTCGCCAGCGGTGAGGTCAAAGCGCTGTGCGAGGACGACCTCCGGCAGCAGCTCGGCAACGTTGGCGCCAACCAGGTGAGCGCCGAGGATCTCGCCGTATTCGGCGTCGGCGACGATCTTGCCGAAGCCCGCGGTCTCAGCCAGGCCGACTGCCTTGCCGTTCGCGGAGAACGGGAAGGTCGCGACCTTGATTTCGCGGTCTGGCCACTTCTCCTTCGCCTGCTCCTCGGTGTAGCCCATGGAGGCGACCTGAGGGTTGCAGAAGGTGGCGCGCGGCGTCATCATGTAGTCCTCGATTTCGAGGGTTTCGGCACCCGCGATGGTCTCGGCGGCGATGATGCCCTGCGCCTCCGCAACATGCGCGAGCTGCAGCTTCGCGGTGACGTCGCCGATGGCGTAAATGCCGTCTACGTTGGTGCGCATGCGGTCGTCGATAGCGATGGCGCCACGCTCGGTGAGCTCGACACCAGCCTTGTCCAGGCCGTAGCCCTCGACGCGCGGGGCGAAGCCGACAGAGATCATGACGCGCTCAACGGTGAGCGTTTCAGTCTTGTCGGTGCCATTCTTCTTGACGTCCACCTCGACCGAGTCACCGTTGTCCCGCACCGCGGTGGTTGCGTGGCCGGTCATGAGCTTGACGCCGAGCTTCTTGTACGCCTTCGCGATCTCCTTGGACACGTCCTTGTCCTCGTTCGGCAGGACGCGATCCATGTACTCGATAACGGTGACATCCACGCCGTAGTTGGACAGCACGTACGCAAACTCCATGCCGATAGCACCCGCACCCACGATGACCATGGACTTCGGTGCATCCTCGTTGAGGATCTGCTCCTCGAAGGAGACAACGTTCTTGCTCAGCTCGATGCCTGGCAGAGTGCGCACGACGGAGCCGGTCGCGATGATGCAGTTGTCGAAGGTGACGGTCTTCCCCTTGTCGTCACCTTCGGTGATCTCGATCGTGTTGGAATCGGTGAAGGAGCCAAGACCGTGGATCTCCTGGATCTTGTTCTTCTTCATCAAGTAATGCACGCCACCAACGATCTTCTCGGAGACCTTGCGGGAGCGCTTGTGGGCGTCTTCGTAATCAAACTCGACATCACCCTTGATGCCGAACGTCTTCGCTTCATGGTTGAAGATGTGGGCGATCTCCGCGTTCTTAATCAACGACTTCGAGGGGATACACCCAACGTTGAGGCACACACCTCCCCAGTACTGCTTCTCAATCACCGCAACCTTCAGCCCAAGCTGCGATGCTCGAATGGCGGCGACATAGCCACCAGGGCCAGCGCCGAGGACAACAACGTCATAATGCTCTTTAGTCACGCCCCATAGAATACGTTGCTTGTAACGTTTTCGCTTCAATATCGGACACTTTAATAGAATGCTTGAAGGACCCCCTTCACCACCTACAAATAGTTGAGGAGCACCCCGTGAATATTGCGCGCCCAGCCATCGCCGGAGCCTCCGCCGTCGCGATCGCTGCAGGAGGCTGGTATGCCGTTACACCATCCGAACAGGCAACGACTATTTCTGCCGCCCAGAGCGTAGAGGAGACGTCGATAAGTGAGGCGACGACGACCTCTTCCTCGAAGACCACCACGACCACAACCAAGGTTGAGGAAACGACGGTCGTCGAAGTCGTAGAGGAAGACAGCACCGAACCCACGCTTGATGACGCCGACATCCCCACAGCCGAGGGTGCCGAAACCACAAACGATGCCATCGCGCGCGTAAAGAAGCTGGAGACCGCACCGCAGAAACCCAGCGGCGGCGACCAGTATTGGTTCACCAACATCGACGGCATCAAGGGCTCCGAGAAGCTCAGCGTCTACTCCCCCGCCATGGAACGCGACATCCCAGTCGGTGTGATCCGCGCGGGCGTACCAAACGCACCGACCATCTACCTCCTCAACGGCGCCGGTGGCTCCGAGCAGGATACTGACTGGATCGCGCAGGCCGGAACCGTGGTGAAGAAGGTCTTCGAAGACGAGCCGGTCAACGTCGTCATCCCGATGGCGGGTGCGTTCTCCTACTACATCGACTGGCTCTACGAGCCGAACTCCCGCTACCTGCAGGGCAAACAGCTGTGGTCCACATTCTTGGGCTCCGAGCTTCCCGACGCCATCGAGCCCTACCTCGAGGCCAACGACAAGCGCGCCGTCGTCGGGTTCTCCATGTCCGCCACCTCAGCACTCCTCCTTGCCGAGCACAACCCTGGACGCTACGCCGCCGTCGGCTCCTTCTCCGGCTGCGCCGCTACCTCGACGGGCATCCCGAACGGCTGGGTCAACCTCACCGTCAACCGCGGCGGCGCCAAGCCCGAGGAGATGTGGGGCCGCGCCGGCAGCGAGTACAACCGACACAACGACGCCCTCGTCAACGCCGAGAAGCTCAAGGGCACCAAGCTGTACATCTCCAGCGCAACGGGCCTTTTCGCCGAAAGTGACACCGTCGGCTTCCTCCGCAAGACCCGCGACATGGACTTCGTCCAGGCCTCCGCGAACGCCCAAACCCTCATCGTCGAGGGCGGCGTGATCGAAGCCGCCATGAACGCCTGCACCCACGACCTGCTGGTCAAGCTCAAGGCCAACGACATCCCATACAACGCCAACCTGCGCGCCACCGGCACCCACTCATGGCGCATCTGGAAGGAAGACTTGGAGCTGTCCTGGAAGCAGACCATCAAGCCGGCGCTTGGGCTGTAGCCCCCACCCCAGACACCAAATTCCTTCACGCCCCCTTCGGCGACCTGGGGAAACGCAAACCATCCCGCCGAAACTAGGGATTTGGTGCGCCCCCCTGGTCGACCAGTGCCAAAGGACGCAACCCTTAACATCTAGCACTTTTCTCACCTGCAGGTTTGAATGTCTATCCTAAATAAGGTTGCGCCTTTTGGCACTCCAGCGTTTCCACAAGACACCAAATTCCTTCACGCCTACTCGGCGACCTGGGGAAACAAAAACCTGCCCGCCGAAAACTAGGAATTTGGTGCGCAGCGCCCTGCACCAAGCACAAAACCCGCCGCACCACCCAACAAAAGGTGGCGCGACGGGTTCAAGCGGGCCAAGCCCCTAGAACAGGCCCATGCCGTATGCGATGGTGGAAGACGTCGAGGAGCCGAAGTGGATCAGCTCACCGAGGACGTTATTGATGGCGACCTGCATGGACTCGATCGGGTTCATTGCAACTACCTTCTTTCAAAGAGAAATTCTGTAAGAACGAAATACTTCCCACATTCTTGCACGAAACGCCGAACAAAGTGACACCAGAAGCCCCAATTGCCACATCTGTAAAGTAGGATGGCTTCCATGTTGAAGCGCATCACTCGTTCGGTTGTGGCTACAGCGATGGCTGTAGCCATTCCTTTGTCGGCACTCCAGGCGATCCCAGCAGTTACGCCAGCAGCATCAGCCCAGCCCGTGGGTACGGTGAAGCCCTGGAACGCAATTGCGAATCCACCGTTGGCGAAGACGGACGGGAAGCCGCAGAAGTGGGTCGAGAAGGTTGACCATAAGCA
The DNA here is from genome assembly GCF_001875735.1 of Corynebacterium sp. NML120713. Lineage (NCBI taxonomy): Bacteria > Bacillati > Actinomycetota > Actinomycetes > Mycobacteriales > Corynebacteriaceae > Corynebacterium > Corynebacterium sp. NML120713. Next base: position 76,386 of record NZ_MLCR01000016.1, on the reverse strand, counting down.
GGTGTTGAGCTTCTTGGTGTATTCGCCGTCGATGCGCCGGGATATCCCGGTGGCGGTGTTGCCTGCGACGAATACTGCGGGGCAGCGCGTACAGAACGCGCCGACGATCTACCTGCTCAACGGCGCTGGTGGTGCGGAGCAGCACCAGGACTGGTTGAGCATGAGTGATGCTCGCGAGTTCTTCGCAGGCAAGGGCGTCAATGTTGTGATTCCGCAGGAGGGCGCGTTTTCGTACTACACGGACTGGGTGAGTGACAATGTGCGCTCGCGCTACATTAACGGCCCACAGAAGTGGGAGACGTTCCTGGTCAAGGAGTTGCCGGGGCCGATTGAGGGGCTGCTGGGGGCGGACAAGAATCGCCGTTCGATTGTGGGATTCTCGATGTCGGGGACCTCGTCTCTGGTGTTGCCGACACACTACCCCGGGTTCTATAAGTCTGCGGCGTCCTTCTCGGGGTGTGCGGCGACGTCGACGCCTGAGGCGTACCAGTTTGGCCGGATTACGGTGAACCGGGCGTCGGGAACGTTGGATTACCGCACGGTGACCCCGGAGATGATGTGGGGCCCGATGGGCAGCCCGAATAACCGCTATAACGATGCGCTTGTCAATGCGGAGAAGCTGCGCGGGACCCGCTTGTACATTTCGACGGGCACCGGCCTGGCGGGCCGCCAGGATCAGGTGAGTTACTTGGTTGGCCAGGGGCTTCCGCAGCCTGCGGCGAGTGTCGGTTCGGCGATTCTGCAGGTTGAGGGCGGCGTGATTGAGGCTGCGATTAATAAGTGTTCGCATGATTTGCGCGCGAAGCTGGAAGGCCTGAATATTCCGGCGCAGTATGAGTTCAGGAATGCGGGGACGCACTCGTGGCCGTACTGGCGCGAGGATCTGCACAAGGCGTGGTTTACCACGATCGCGCCGTCGTTCGGAATGTAAGGCGATGTAACGCCAGGTGAAGCACCTTTCTTTTGCCACGCTGTTCGCGGCGGTCAGCGGCTTTGTGGTGTTGTGGGTGGCGTCGAAAGCACTCGACGCCGACTCGGCCTACCGCTACTTCGCTGCGTACTGGGGGTTGTTCTTCGCGTCCACCGGGCTTATCGACGGCCTCACCCACGAGACCACGCGTGCCGTCGCGGCGGCGCGCGAGGATGGCCGGCGGGGTTCGGCGAATCCGTGGCGGTTGGGGGCGTGGACGGCGCTGGTGGTGGTCGTTGTGGCGGCGGTGGCGGGCGCGCTGTTCATCGGCACCGTTGTTCCCGGAAGTACGCTGACGGCCACTGCTCTGCTGCAGGTTGGCCTGGTGATGTACGTGTTTCAGGCGGTGTTAGGCGGGGTGCTGTCGGGGGCGCAGTTGTGGGAGCGCTACGCGGCGTTGGTGGCACTGGATTCGGGTGTGCGGCTGGTGTTGGCGCTTCTGGCGTGGGCGCTGGGGTGGGGCCTGCCTGCGTTTTTGGTGATTACGGTGGTCGGCGCGTTGAGCTGGCTGGTGGTGTTGCGTCGGGAGCATTTGCGGGTGCCGCTGGATGTGCATCGTGGGGTGTTTGTGCGCCGGGTGTTGACGGCGATGGTGGCGTCGGGGGCGTCGGCGGCGCTGATCACGGGATTCCCGACGGCGGTGAACGCGGCGTTCCCGCAGGCGTCGGTGGCTGCGATTATGAACGCGGTGATTTTGACGCGGGCGCCAGTATTGGTGCCGTTGCAGCGGTTCCAGTCGGCGCTGGTGGTGAGGTTTGTGGAGCGTCGAGAAGCGTTGTTTGCGGCGTTGGTGCAGCCGGTGGCTGCGGTGCTCGGACTGGGCGTTGTGGGCTTCGCCGCGGCGTGGGCGGTGGGCCCGTGGATTCTAAAACTGGCGTTTGACCCGGAGTTTTACGTCGATGGGTTGACGCTTGGGGTGCTCACGTTCGCGTCGGCGTTTATGGGCGCGCTGATTATTACGGGGGTGGCGGTGCTGTCGCTGGAGCGGCACGGCTGGTACGTCGCGGGGTGGCTGACGGCGACGGCGGTGGCGTTCGCGGTGCTGGGGGTGATGCCGCGGCTCGTGGGTGTCGACGTCCACTCCGTCGTGCTCACGGCCTTGTTCGCGGGCCCGCTGGCGGGGGCGGCGGTACATTTGGTGGCGCTCCGGCTAAGGTAGAAGCCCATGGGAACAATGCTGGTCACTGGTGGTGCGGGCTTCATCGGCGCGAATTTCGTGCGGATGGTCACCGAGCGCACTGACTACAAGGTCACGGTCCTGGACAAGCTGACGTACGCGGGCAACCCGGCGAATCTGCGGGGGTTGGACGTGGAGTTGGTGGAGGGGGACGTCGCTAATGAGGCGCTGGTGGGTGACTTGGTGGGGGCGTCGGATGTGGTGGTGCATTTCGCGGCGGAGTCGCATAACGATAATTCGTTGGAGGACCCGTCGCCGTTTATTCACTCGAATTTGATCGGCACGTATGTGTTGTTGGAGGCAGTGCGCAGGCACGGGGCGCGGCTGCACCACATTTCCACGGACGAGGTGTTCGGAGACCTGCCGCTGACGGGCAACGAGAAGTTCACGGAGGCGACGCCGTATAAGCCGTCGAGTCCGTATTCGGCGACGAAGGCCGGCTCGGATCATTTGGTGCGGGCCTGGATCCGCAGTTTTGGTATTCAGGCGACGATTTCGAACTGCTCCAACAACTATGGGCCGTACCAGCACGTGGAGAAGTTCATCCCGCGCCAGATCACGAACATCCTGTGCGGGCAGCCCGCGAAGCTGTACGGCACGGGCGCGCAGGTGCGTGACTGGATCCACGTCGACGACCACAACGACGCCGTGCTGACCATCCTGGAACGCGGCAAGCTGGGTGAGACGTATAACATCGGCGCGGACAACGACCACACCACGAACAAGCAGGTCATCGAGATGATCTGCGAGCTGATGGGTGGCGAGTACGAGCACGTCAACGACCGCCCCGGCCACGACCAGCGCTACGCGATGGACTCCACGAAGCTCACCAACGAGCTGGGGTGGCGGCCGCGTTACACGAAAGATCTGCGCGATGGGCTGCAGCAAACCATCGAGTGGTATCGCGAGAACCGCTGGTGGTGGGAAGGGGCGAAGGGGGACGTCGAAAAGCGTTATGAGGCGAGAGGACAGTAATGATTGCTGGGTTGGAAGTCCACGAGCTTGCGGTGCACCGCGATAACCGCGGCTGGTTCAAGGAGAACTGGGCCGGGCAGAAGCTGGTGCCGGTGCAGCAGAATGTGAGTTTCAACGCGCGGCGCGGGGCGACTCGCGGCATGCACGCGGAGCCGTGGGATAAGTGGGTGTCGGTGGCGTCGGGCCGCGTGTTTGGGGCGTGGGTGGACATGCGCGAGGGCTCAGCGACGTTCGGGGAGACGTTCAGCTGCGAGATCGGCCCGGAGACGGCGGTGTTCGTGCCGCGCGGGGTGGCCAACGGCTTTCAGGCGCTCGAGGACGACACGACGTACATTTACCTGGTCAACGAGCGTTACCAGCCCGGCGCGCAGTACGCCTACTGCTCCTACAGGGAGGTCGAGTGGCCGCTGGAGCCCACGGAGCTTTCGGAGGCTGACCTCACCCACCCCATGCTTGTCGACGCCACCCCAGTCCCCCAGCGCAGAATCCTCGTGACGGGCGCGAACGGCCAGCTGGGCCGGGCGCTGCAGGAGCTTTACGGGCCGGATGAGGCGGAGTTCTGTACGCGGGAGCAGCTGGACATCACGAATCTGGAGGGCGTGGACTGGTCGCAGTACTGGGCGGTGGTCAATTGTGCGGCGTATAACGATGTCAACGGCGCGGAGGATGACCCGGCGGGCGCGTGGCGTGTGAACGCGGAGGCCCCGGCGCGGCTGGCGCGGGTAGCCAATGAGCACGACTTGGTGTTGGTGCACGTGTCCAGCGACTACATCTTCGACGGCACGCAGGAGGTACACACGGAAGAGGAGCTGCCGAGCCCGCTGAGCCGCTACGGGGCGTCGAAGGCTGCCGGGGAGACGGCGGCGCAGGTGGCGCGCAAGCACTACGTGGTGCGCACGTCGTGGGTGTTCGGGGACGGGGCGAACTTTATGGCGACGATGCGCTCCCTCGCGGAGGCCGGCGCAAAGCCGCGGGTGGTGAAGGATCAGCGCGGGCGGCCGACGTCGGCGGAGGACCTGGCGAAGGGCATCCGCCACCTGCTCACGAACGAGGCAGAGTACGGGGTGTACAACATCACTTCGGATGGGGATTCGGTGGGCCGCGACGAGATCGCAATGGCGGTGTTCATCGGGATGGGCAAGGACCCCGCGCAGGTACACCCGGTGACTTCGGAGGAGTACGGGGACAAGGCGCCGCGGCCTGCGGAATCGACGCTGTCGCTGGACAAGATTAAGGCGACGGGCTTTGCCCCCATGAACTGGAGAGCTGCGTTGGCGCTCTATCTTGGGTAGGTTGTACTGCATGAATCGCACTTCTCTTGCAGCTCTCGCGGTGGCGGGGGCACTGGTGGTGGCAACCCCGGCGTTCGCTTCCACCCAGACTTCTACTACTTCGACCCCGTCTGCTCCTTCGACCCCAGCAACCACCACGGTCACCGTCACCCCGACGGTGACGGCGACGGTCACCCCGACGGTTGCACCAACGACCACGACGAACACCGCTCCGACGGACCCGGCGATGGCGCTGTCCGCGGGCGACACGTCGAACGTGTCCACCCCGGCGCTCGTCCTGTTCATCATGGGCATTCTGACCACGGTGCTGGCTGTGATCGAGAAGCTGCCGCTGGATAAGATCCTGCCGAAGCGCTAAGTCGATGAAGGGCATCATTCTGGCCGGCGGGTCCGGCACCCGGCTCTACCCGATTACGAAGGGTATTTCGAAGCAGTTGATGCCGATTTATGACAAGCCCATGATCTATTACCCACTGACCACGCTGATCAGCGCTGGTATCCGGGAGATCATGGTGATCACCACGCCGGAGGACGCGCCCGCGTTCCGGCGCCTCCTCGGCGACGGCTCCGACTGGGGCATCATGCTCCACTACGGCATCCAGCCCTCCCCTGACGGGCTTGCCCAGGCGTTCCTGATCGCCGAGGACTTCATCGGGGATGACTCGGTGGCCCTCGTGCTGGGTGACAACATTTTCGACGGCGCCCTGGACTTAAGCCATGACGGCACCGGCGGCACCATCTTCGCCTACGAGGTCTCCGACCCGCACCGCTACGGCGTGGTGGACTTCGACGCGAATGGCGTGGCCACCTCGATTGAGGAGAAACCGGAGCACCCGAAGTCCAACTTCGCCGTCGTCGGGCTGTACTTTTACGACAATCAGGTCGTGGACATCGCGAAGACGATCACCCCGAGTGCCCGCGGTGAGCTGGAAATCACCAGCGTGAACGAGGCGTACCTGAAGGCGAACCAGCTGCGGGTCCACCGCCTGAACAGGGGTGACGTGTGGCTGGACACCGGCACGATCGACTCGATGGCGGAGGCCTCCGCCTACGTGGAGGTGCTGCAGAAGCGCACCGGGCTGGTGATTGGCTCGCCGGAGGTCGCCGCCTACGAGCAGGGGTTCATCTCTGTGGACAGGCTGGTCAGCCTGGGTGAGTCGATGGTGAAGTCCGGCTACGGCACATTTCTTCTCGACGCCGCACGCAACTAGTATCGGTATCCATGTCCACCGTTACAGCGCTCCTGTCTGCCTACCACGGCACCGTTCCTGACCAGCTCGCCGAGGCGCTACAGTCCCTCGCTGAGCAGACCCGCCCCGCGGACGAGGTCGTGGTCGTGTTTGATGGGCCGGTGGCGGATGGGGTCGAGGGGGTCGTCGAGAAGTATGGGGCGCGCGTGGTGCGCTGTGCCGAAAACCGCGGTGCTGGCCCCGCGCTGCAGGCGGCACTGGAGACGATCGACAGCGAGTTCGTGGCGCAGCTCGACTCCGACGACAAGGCGTTCCCCCAGCGCATCGAGCGACAACTCGAGTTTTTGCAGCAGCACCCCGAGGTGTCGGTGGTGGGCACCGCGGTGCAGGAATTCGACGGGGAGCGCACCGGCGGCATCCGGCGCCTGCCCGAGCACCCCGCGCACTACGCCAAGATGAACTCCCCCATGAACCACCCTTCCGTGATGTACCGCACCGCGGACGTCAAAGCTGTGGGCGGCTACCAGGACGTGCACCTCATGGAGGACTACGACCTGTTCGCGCGGCTGATCGCCGAGGGCTACAGGCTCTACAACATGCAGGAGCCGCTCACGTACTTCCGCGTCACCGACGAGCAGTTCGACCGCCGCACCGGCAGCGACATGTTCACCTCCGAGGTAGACATGCAGATCCGGCTGGTGCGCTACGGGCTGATCGGGCGCACGCGCGCGATGGTGAACGTCGCGGTGCGCACCCTCTACCGCCTGCTGCCGAAGCCTCTGCTGAAGCGCGTTTATGCGCGGCTTTTCCACCGCGGCGGGTAACATCTGCGTCAACATGAATGACGACACTTGGCTCATCATCCCCTGCTATAACGAGGGCCCCGTTATCCAGCAGGTTATTGAGCATGCGCGGGCTACGTTCCCGAACATCGTGGCCGTCAACGACGGCTCCCGCGACAATTCGGCCGACGCCATCCGCGCCGCCGGGGCCCACTTGGTCAATCACCCGGTGAACCTGGGCCAAGGCGCTGCGATCCAGACCGGGGTGGAGTACGCGCGGGCCCAGCCGGGTGCGAAGTACTTTGTCACCTTCGACGCCGACGGTCAGCACCAAGTCAAGGACGTGCTGCGCATGGTGCAACGCCTGCGCACGGAGCCGCTCGACATCGTGGTGGGCACCCGCTTCGCCGGCCAAGACACCTCGCAGGTGCCATGGATCAAGCGCGTGGTGCTGCGCACGGTGGTGATGCTCTCGCCGCGCACTCGTCGCCTCGGGCTGAGCGACGCCCACAACGGCCTACGCGCCTTCAACCTCAAAGTGGCCAACGAGATGAACCTGCGGATGAACGGGATGTCGCACGCATCCGAGATCGTCGCCCTGATCGACCAGCGCAAGTGGCGCGTCGCCGAGGAACCAGTGGAGATCCTGTACACCGAGTACTCGATGAGCAAGGGCCAGTCGCTGATCAACGGGGTCAACATCCTGGCCGACAACATCGTGGCAGGGAGGCTCCCATGATCCAATTCGCGCTGATCTGCGCCACCGTCCTGTTAGCGCTCTACTTTTTTGCTAACCGCCGAAAGGCGAACGCGAAAGCGTGGGTGAAGATCGGCTTCGGCGCGATGTTCATCGCCGCCATCTGGGCGATCCTGCGCCCCGACGACGTCACCATCCTTGCCAACTGGTTGGGTGTTGCCCGCGGCACGGACCTGATGCTGTACGTGCTGATCATCGCGTTCTTCTTCACCACCATCTCGACCTGGACCCGGTTCCGTGAGCAGGAGCTGCGCTACGCTCGTTTGGCGCGGGCGGTAGCATTACAAAACGCAGAACAACCAAAGGAGCACCATGAGTGATACCAAGATCCCACCACTGATGTGGGCATTTACGGCAGTATTGGCGGTCGGCACCGGGGTGGGTGGCTACGTCATCGGCGCAAACTCCGCGACACCCGCCACGGAGACCGCCCAGACTGCACCGTCTCAGGCCGCCGAAGAGCCTGCCGCCGAACCGACTATGAACGAGGCCGCCGCCGAGATCGAGCGCCGCGACGCCAACGACCCAATGGCCCTCGGCGATGTCGACGCCCCCGTCGTCCTCTCCGAGTTCTCCGACTGGGACTGCCCATTCTGCATCAAGGCCAACGTTGAGATCATGCCGCAGATCATCAAGAACTACGTCGATGAGGGCAAGGTGCGCATCGAGTTCAACGACTTCGTAGTTAACGGCCAGGCCGCCGTCGAAGCAGCCCGCGCCGGCCGCGCTGCCGCCGACCAAGGCAAATTCTTCGAGTACCAGGACGCCTACATGGCAGAGGCCATCAAGGCCAAAGGCCACCCCGACTTCGACATGGAGGACTTCGTCCGCTTCGCTGAAGCCGCAGGCATGCCGGACATGGAGAAGTTCAAGGCCGACGCCGCCAGCGACAAGTACGACGCCGCCCTGCAGGACGCCAACAACCTAGCGCAGCGTGCAGGCTTTAACTCCACCCCGTCCTTCCTGGTCAATGGCCAGGAAATCATCGGCGCGCAGCCTTACGAGGCCTTCGAGCAGGCCATCGAGGACGCGCTGGCCAAGTAGCTAGTTTCTAGGAATGCGCGATGACGTCCGCGACGTGGGCGTGGCCGCGCTGGTTCACGTGCAGCGGCATGTTGCGTGGCGAAGGGCCGAAATCGACCAGCCCGGCCCACATCCGGATGTGGTCCGGGGCACACATGTTGTTGTTCCACGTGGACGGCTTCAGGTCCAAAAATTCGACACCCGCTGCGCGCGCCAGGTCCACCTGCATCCACTGCGCGGTGTCCTCCCACGCTTGCACGAAGGGCATCGGGGTGGCGTCGTGCATGTTGTTGCCCAGCTGAAACAGGCACACGCGGTCGCCCTGCGTGATCTTCGGGTAGCCGACAATCTGGATGCGCGCGTTCGGCGCCGCCGCCCGGATACGGTTCACCTGCGGCACCATCGCGTCGACGAAGGCGCGACGCACCTGCTCCGGGGACCGGCCGCCGGTCGAATAGGTGTCATTGAAGCCGGTCGAGATGATGACGCGGGCCGTTGCCGGGTTCAGGGCGCGGTCGCGCAACGCGCGGTCAACCTGCAGGGAGAAATAGGGGCCAACGCGAGTTGAAACGGTGCCGGCACAGGAGTAGTCCATTGCCCGCAACCCGAGGCGCGCAGCCGCCTGCTTGCCCCAATTCCTCGCACCGGTTGGGCACCAGACCTTCGCATCCGAGGAGCCTTGTGGCGTGGCGCCGATTTTTCCTGCCGCCCAGTCGTGGACTGTTGGGTCGGCAATGACTGAATCGCCGAAAACCACCATGTTACGCGGCTGCGCGGTGGCCTGCGCTGGCACAATGGCCAGCGCGGTCGCGACGATCGCCGCCGTCAACTTACGAAACACAAGTGCACTTCTTTCACATCTACAACAAGAACTACGCCTACTTTGCCAGATGTCATAGAATAGAGCAATGTTTCTCCGCTTTCTCAGGGCCACCCACCGCGCCGGAATGATCAGCCTCGGCAACAGCCCGAAAGCAGCGCTAGGGGTTATACCAAATCTGCTCCGCTTCCATTTCACCACCGCCCGCGCCATCGAACAGGGCTACCTCGCCGCCCCCGAGCGCACCGCCCTTATCGACGACGCCGGCCTCCTCACCTACCGCGACCTCCGCACCCAAGCGCGCAACGTCGCCAGCTGGGTCCTCAGCGTCACCGATCAGCCGCGCATCGGCGTCATCGCCCGCAACGGACGCGGCATCATCCTGCCGCTGGGCGCCAAAGGCTACACCGGCGGCTCCATCTTCCTCCTCAACGTCGGCTCCTCCACCGAACAGCTCCGCGGGTGTATCGAGGAAAACGACATCAACGTCCTCTTCACCGACGACGAGTTCCTGCCCCGCATCCCAGACATGGGCACCGCCATGGTGGTAGTTGACGAGGCGAAGTTGGCGTCGATAAGTATGGGTGGCGGCGACGCCGCGCTGCCGCTGTTCCCGAAGCACGGCGACATCGTGCTCATGAGCTCGGGCACCTCCGGCATCCCCAAAGGCATCCTGCGCGCCGAGCCCGCCCTCCCCATCGTCGCCGCCGGCTACCTCGAAGCCATCCCGTTTCGCGCCGGCGACACCGTGCAGATGACTGCCTCCATGTTCCACACCTGGGGCTGGTCCGCGCTCAACATCACACTCGGGGTCGGCGGCACCATCGTTACGCAGCGTGTCTTCGACCCTGCCAACGCCTTCCGCCAACTCGAGCACTTCCGTTGTGACGGCCTCATCTCCTCCCCTATCTTCCTCAAACACATGCTTGACCTCGAGGAGGACTACGACACCTCGCGGCTGCGCTTCATCGGCACCGCCGGCAACGCCCTGACCCCACTGCTCGCCGAGCGACTCATCGACCGTTTTGGCCCCATCGTCGCCAACATTTACGGCTCCACCGAACTCGCCCTCGCCGCAGCCGCCGACGCCACCACCGTCGCCAATGACCCGACCTGCGTCGGCCGCGTCCCACCCGGCACCACCCTGCGCATCTACGACGACGCAGGCCGCGAAGTCCCCACCGGCACCGTCGGGCGCATCTTCCTCAACAACGAAACCGCCCTGCGCGGCTACACCAACCCCGACACGCCCATAGTCACTATCGACGGCCTCATCGAAATGGGCGACCTCGGGTACTTCGACAACCAGGGCCTCCTGCACGTCGTGTCCCGCAGCGACGACATGATCATCGTCGGCGGCGAAAACGTCCACCCCCAATCCGTCGCAGCAGTCCTCGAGCGCATGCCAGGTATCGACGACCTCTACGTCGGCAGCGTCGACGACCCCGACACGTTCAAACGCGTCGCCACCTGGATCGTCCGCGCTGACGATCCAGACGGCCAGGCGCTGACGGCTGCCAGCGTCCAGGGCTGGGTCCGCGACCACCTCGCCGAGCATTCCGTTCCGCGCGACGTCCACTTCGTCGACGCGCTCCCCCGCAACGCCACCGGCAAAGTGGTGCCGCGGGAGTTGTAGCGGGCATTCGGCGCGCGGGTTAGCACGTAGCAGCCTCACATGAGACGCACCAAAACGTTCCGGTCGAGGTCTTAGAAGCGTGCGATGCTAGTCGCCGAAAATCAGCCAGGCGACGCGAAAATGGGCGACCTGCGTTGCACTCCTTGAACACCTCGACCGGAGCGAGAACCGCCCGGAGACCAGCCGCAAACCACCCCCACCTACCCCCGAATTCCCACGTTAACGCTGTCGCAACATGCGGTGTCGGAAACTAAACACGTACGCCCAGTACACCCACTCGACCTCAAGGAGGACACCATGAAACGTATCGTTACCTGCGCTGCTGCCACCGCGATCGCGCTCGGCACCATTGCCGCACCCGCCCACGCCGCGACGGTGAACGTGAAGGACAAGGACGGCATGTGCACTGTGCAGCTCTCTGCCGACGAGCAGCGCTTCGTTGTCTCCTGGTTCGAAGCGTCGAAGGCGATTGGGCTGCATGAGCAGGCACGCGACTTCGTGGCCGCCGTGGATACTGCTTACCCGGACGCCACGAAGCGCCCAACCAAGCTCGCCGAGAAGTACGCCGAGGCACAGAAGACGGTGAAGGAGACGAAGCCGACGAAGGAACGCACGCTCGAGGGCATCGACCCGGCCAAGCGCCAGGTCGGTCCGGAGATGAAGCGCGCTGAGGTGCCGTTTGGCGTCGAGAAGAGTGATGAGGCGCTGTATAAGGCGTGGGCCGCCACGCCAGCTGGGAAGGTCGCCGAGAAGCAGGCAATGCTTGACGACGCCGACTCCGCCGCGGCCGCTGCCTGCGCGAAAGGCGCTCAGGCGGATGTTGCGTACCCGACGGCGGAGCCAGAGCTGAACGTGGCGGCGATTGTTGGTGGCGTGATCGCGGCGGTGCTCGCGATCATTGGCCTGATTGCCGCGTTGCCGAAGCTCGGCGTGAAGTTGCCGATGCTTCCTATGTAGACAGGTAGTAGCTGCTAGAACTTAGGCAGCTGCGTGCGCAGGTTGTCCACCAGGGATGGTGCTGCCTGTGCGATCACAGCCAGCAGACCGGCGACTCCGAGGATGGACAGGATGGCGATGAGCCACGGGGAGTCGGCGGAGGAGCCGTCGGCAGGCTTCTTGTTGTCTGCTGGCTTTTCGCCGTTCCACCACTTGTCCAGGGTGAGGCGGGCGACGGTGGTGTTGTCGATGTAGGAGCCGCGGATCTTATCCGTGTGCTTCGTGGACTCTTCGTAGATGTCGTCGGAGCCTGCGCCCTTGTACCAGAAGCCGACGAGCTGGTTGGTGTGGTTGTCGGAGTTGTAGGTGTGCTCCGGCTTGGCACCCTTTTCGCCGCTGAGCTCGCTGTACTTGGATGGGTCCTGCGGGCCTGCGAGGTAGCCGGTTTCGTGGTCGGCGGTGACGATGAGCAGGGTGTCCTCCCAGGAGGAGTTCTCCTCGACCCACTTTTCGACGGCCTCTACCGCGTCAAAGAAGTCGATGGTCTCCTCGATGGAGCGGCCGATGGTGTTGGCGTGGCCGGTCCAGTCGATGGCGCCGCCTTCAATCATGAGGTGGAAGCCGTCTTCGTCCTGGTTGAGGGTGTTCAGGGCGCCGAGCGACATGGTGGCCAGGGTTGGCACGCCCTTGTTGAACTCGGTCAGGTACGGGCCGACGTTTGCCTTGTCTTCGCCATCGGAACCGTCGCGGCCCTGCTGCAGCGTGTTGGCCACGGGTGCGAGACCGAAGATCTTCTTGGCGTCCTTGTTGGCTGCCTTGGCGAGGGACTCGAAGTCCGCCTGGTCGGTGACGAGGCTCCAGTCGGTTTCGCCGTTGGCGACCTTGTTATAGGTCTCCTCGGTGATGTACTTGGGGTTGAACTTGCCGGTTTTTTGGGCGTTGTCGTCGTAGAGCGGGTGGCCGGCGCCCATGATGACGGACAGTGGGCTGTCGGGCCCGAGCATTTCGTCGGCGAGCTGGGTGTAGTTGCTGCGGTTCTCGTTGTGGCCGCCCCAGCCTGCCGGGGTGGCGTGGTTGAACGGCACGGAGGACACGACGCCGGCGGCCTTGCCCTGCTTCACGGCGCGCTGGGAGGTGTTCTCCAGTTTCTCACCCTTGTGGTCGACGCCGATCTTGCCGTTGTCCGTCTTGACGCCGGTGCCCATGGCGGTGGCGGCTGCGGCGGAGTCGGTGAAGTTCTTGTTGATCCAGTCGCGGTCGCTCCACGCCTTGATTTCGTCGTACTCGTTGCCGTACTGGAAGGTGGTCATGGAGGTGTGCTTCCAGCCCTTGTCCTCCTGCTCGAAGGCTTGGACTGGTTTGCCGTCGACGTTGGAGATGCTGTTGATGCTGTTGTCACCGTTGAGCATCCACTTGGACTGGCCGGTCTGCCAGAGGTTGGCTGCGGCGACATGGTTGTAGCCCATGCCGTCGCCGACCATGTAGATGATGTTCTTCGGTGCCTTTGGTTCAGCGGCGTCTGCAGGCGTTGCGACGACAGCGAGCGCCACCACTGCGGACGTTGCTGCAGCGGCGACACGTGGGTTGGTAAAAGCCATGAGAATCCTTCACAGAATCAGTGTTTGATGTTGCTCGCCGGGTTGGCGACGTATCGATTCTGCGAAAGCAATGTGAGTTTCCGGAGACATTCCGGTTATGGTTGGCGCAATTTTGGGTGAACGCTGAGCAAACCCTCCAAGTGCGCGGAACGCCAAAAGGCGCCACCCGGTGTGGGTGGCGCCTTTCATTCGGCTCTGCGCGGTTTACTTCTGCTCAGAAGAACCAGGCTTGGCGTTGTCGGCAGGCGTGTCGCCCTTCGACGAGCCGAGGATGGTCAGGCCGTTATTGAAGCCGTCCTCCTCACAGGCCTGGGCGATCAGAACACCCAGCATGCTGACCGCGGCAATCGCGCCAAGCGCGATACCCAGCGGGCGCAGCTGCTCGCCGTAGCCAGCGAACTGACGGTTCACGGCGTCTGCCTTCGCACGCAACTCACGGACCCACTCCGGGTCTTCGTGGCGACGACCCTGCTGACCGTGGCCCCAGTCATGCTTTGGCATGGACTCCTGGAAGCGGGCGTTCAGCTCAGCACCAGCCTGCTGCAGCTGCGGGCCGAACGCTTCGTTCACGCCGTAGCCGATACCAGCAAGCAGACCGATTGGCAGCAGCCACAGCAGCGGACTGTTGACCGCGAACGCGTTCGCAGCGCAGCGCTTCGCCTTCTCGGACGAGGCGTTGGCGCCTGGCTCTGCAGGAGTCGAAGGCTCGTTCGGATTCGAAGGCTCGCTCGGGTCAGTCGGGTTCTTCTTCGTGCCGACCTTGATGATCAGCTTCTGCGGAGCAACCTCGACGACACTGCCGTCTTCCTTATGGATGCGCTGACCAGGCTTACCCGGCTGCACAACCTCGTGCTTGCCCGATTCGAGGTTCGGGTCCTCAACGACCTCGTAGTCGTAGGCGACCTCCTCAGTCCAGCTGGTGCCCGCCGGTGGCTTGGTGCCAACGCGAACAACGCGCTCAACTGGCTTCTCCACCATCTCGGCGACGGGGCTGCCGTCGACAACCTTGATGGTGTAGCGGCCGTCCTTACCCGCAACGTCTTCGACTTCCTCGCCTGGCTTCAGGCTCGGGTCGTAGACAATCCGGGTGGTGTAGCGGACCTTGATGTCTAGCTCGCCACCAGGCGTCGGCTGCTCAGGCTGATCCGGGTTCTCCGGGTCAGTCGGGTCGGCCGGCTTCTTGGTGCCGATGAGGATGACGTGATCTTGCTTCTCTACGAGCGTTTCTTCGGTGCCGTCAGACTTGTGGTGAACCAGGCCAGGCTTGCCTTCCTGCTCAACCTTGTGCTTTCCGGCCTCAATGGTCGGGTCGAACTTGACCTTCACCTCGAACGGGATCCGCTCCTTCCACTCCTGACCAGCCGGCGGCTTGGTGCCAACACGGACGATGCGCTGGACCGGCTCCTTGGTCGTCTTCACGGAAGGCTGACCCTTTTCGACGGTCACCTCAACCTTGCCGTCTTCACCCTTCTGATCCTCGACTTCCTCGCCTGGTTCAAGCGTCTCGTCGTAGATGATCTTCGTGGTGAACGGAAGCTTGACTTCCTTTGCTTCAATCGACGGTTCCGGATCAGTCGGCGTCTTCTTCGTACCAACGCGGATGATCTGCTTGACCGGCTCCTTGGTGCGCTCAGTGGTGACCTTTGGATCCCCGGAAGGCTTACCATCGACGATCTTCTGGGTGGAGGTCTCAACATCTTCACCAAGCTCGCCCTGCTGGTCAACCTTTTGCGTGCCGTACTCAAGGGTGTCGTCGAGGATGACCTCGGTCTCGAACGGAACCGGCTTCTTCACCCGGTTGATCAGATCTCCGTCCTTGAGACCCGGACCGTACTCGATGATCTCCTTGACCGGATCCTTGGTCTGCTTCTCTTCAGGCTTCACGGAAGCCTGGTCGCCCTTTGCGGTGAAGTCAGCCGTGTAGGTTGTCTCACCCGGCTTGCCCTTCTGGACGACCTTGATCTCGCCCGGCTTCAGCGCCAAGTTCGGACGGGTCTCAACGTCGAACGGAAGCGGCGCCTTCCAGGTGACCTTCTTGGTGACCTCAGGCGCTTCGGCTGGCTTGGTGCCGACCTTGATCACCTGGTCAACCGGCTTTTCGGTGATCTCCTCGGAAACCTTCGGGTCACCTGGCTTGGAGTTGGTGATGTCGCGTTCGATCGTCACCTTCTTCTTACCCGGCTTACCTTCAGTGACCGTCTCAGAGGTGCCAGCAGGCAGGTTCGGATCGAACTCGATCTTCACACCGAATGGAACTGGAGACTCCACGGTCTCGGTAGTAGAACCGGTGGTCTTAGTGCCAACGCGGATCTTGGCGTTCTTCGGCGCCTTGGTCTGCTCAGTGGTCACGGTCGGCTCGCCGTCCGGCTTACCGTCCTTGATCTTCTGAGTCGAGGTAACCACCTCGGTGCCCAGTTCGCCCTGCTCATCGACGACCTGCTCACCCTCCTTAAGGGTGTTGTCGAAGACAATCTCGGTCTCGAACGGAACCGGTTTCTCGGTCTTGGTCACCACAGAGGTGTCCTCGGCCGCAGGACCGTACTCGATGATCTGGCTAACCGGATCCTTGGTCTGCTTCTCCTCAGGGGTCACAGTTGCCTGTTCACCCTTGGCAGAGAAGTCAGCGGTGTAGGTCTTTTCGCCTGGCGCGCCCTTCTGGACGACCTTGATCTCACCCGGCTTCAACTCCGGGTTCGGACGGGTCTCAACGTCGAACGGAACCTGAGCAGTCCAGGTGACCTTTTCGGAGGTCTCGGACGGCTTGGTGCCGACGGTGATGACCTCGTCAACAGGCTTCTTGGTGATCTCCTCAGTGATCTGCGGATCGCCCGGCTTGGAGTTGGTGATGTCACGCTTGATCGTCACCGTCTTCTCGCCTGGTTCACCCTTGGTGGTCACCTTGGACTCACCGGCAGGCATGTTCGGGTCGTACTTAACGACGACCTTGTACGGAGCCTCAGCCTTGTAAGTCTCGGTGTTCTCACCGGTGGTCTTGGTACCGATGCGGATCTTGGCCTTCTTCGGGGCCTTCGTCTGCTCGATGTTGATGCTCGGCTCGCCGTCCGGCTTGCCGTCCTTGATCTTCTGGGTGGAGGTAATCGTCTGCTCACCCGGGACACCCTCTTCGTCGACAACCTGCTTGCCGGACTCGAGGGTGTCGTCGTAGACGTACTCGATCTCGAACGGGACCTCTTGAGTCTTCTTGCTGGTCAGTTCCTGATCAGGGATGCCCGGGCCAACCTCGATGATGCGAGTGACCGGTTCCTTGGTGGTTTCATCCTCAGCAACCTGTGCCTTAGCGCCCTTGGAGGTGAACTTAGCGGTGTAGGTCTTTTCGCCCTTCTCGCCTTCCTGGACAACATTCATCTCACCAGGCTTGAGCTCCGGGTTCTCGCGAACCTCGGTCGGGTACGGAATCGGGAACGTCCACTTGACGTCCTTGGCGCTCTCGGCAGGCTTGGTGCCGATGAGGACAACCTCGTTGACCGGTGCCTTGGTCTGCTCCCAAGTACCGTCCTTGTGCATCTTCGCTGCGCCTGGCTCGCCCTTGGTTTCAACCTTGTACTCGCCAGCAGGGATGGAGTCGTCATACTTGTACTCGACCTTGAACGGTTCCTCACGCTCCGGAACGTCGATGACGTTGACCGTCGCAGTGGTGTTGTCCTTCGAGCCGTCCTCGTAGGTCACGATGATCGGAACATCGATCTTGTCACCCGGCTTCGCGGTCTCCGGAGCTGTGGAGATGACGTTGCCCTTGTCATCCAGGCCGACGATCCAGTCGCCATTTGCCGTCTTCACCTTGTACGTCGGGTTACCGAACTCGTTGTTCTCACCTGTGGCCTCGAGGCCCTTCGGATCAATCGTGAACGGCTTGTCCGGATGAAGGTTGATCTCTGCAGGCTTCTCGACGCCAATCGGCGAGGTCGCCGTACCACCCGGGTAGACCGTCTGCGACGGAACAACCGGCTCAGACTCCCAGTTGTTGGTCAGCGTCACCACGGTGGTAACCGGTGTCTGAGTCGTCAAACCACCCGGGGCGTTAACCGTTACCGTGACGGTGTTCTTGTCGCCTGGCTTGGCATCCGCCGGCGGGGTGGAGGAAACTTCACCGGTCTTCGGGTCGACCGTGTACTTCCAGCCGTTGACTTCCTGAGAAAGAACCGGCTTGCCATTCTTGGTTCCGAAGGAGAACTTGGAGCCGTCCGGCGTGTCCGCAACCTGGTGCTTCACTTCCTGGCCCGGAGCAGTGACCTGAACGTTGTAGTTCGCCTCAAGGTCTCCCTTGATGACGACGACAGTGCCGACAACCGTCTGCGGTTTCTGCTTGCCTTCATCGCTGTAATGAGCCTTAACCGGAACGTTCAGGATGTCGCCTTCCTGCGCACCCTTCGGAATCGTGGTCGTGATCTCGCCAGTCTTCTCGTCAACGTAGACGGTCCAGGTCTTGCCATCCTTGCTGGTCAGGGTGGTCTGGTTGGTGCCGTCCTCGAAGGTGTAGCGCGTCGGGGCCTCGTCGTTCGTGTTACCGCTCAGGCCGCGCTCTGGGATCTCAGGAGTAAGGCTGACGCTCGCATTTGGCTGACCTGTCACCGTGTCGTAGGTCGGGATCTTGATGTCCACGATCGCCTGGAACTGAGTCTCGATCTCATCCGTGGTCTGGTCTGGGTAGGTCGCTTTGACCTTCGGGGTGATGACGGTCCCCGGTGCAACAGAGTCATCCGCCTTTGCGGTGACCTTGCCTGTCTCATCGACGGTAACAGTCCAGCCCTCAGGAACAGTGGATTGGTCGATCTCAAACTTGGCCGGGTGGACTGGCTTGTGGCCCTTCATGATGGACTTGGTGCCCACCTGAGCGGTAAGATCCTCACCGATTTTGCCCTTGGTCAGGCCTGGGCGTACCAGGTCGGTGACCTGGGTGTTGTTCGGGTCAACGACCACCATGAGTTGGAGTACGTCTGTGGAGCCGTTCGAGTACTCGACAGTGATTTTTGGCTGCGCAAAGCTACCCGGCTTCGGGTTCTCCGGAGCGGTGACGGTGACGTTGTAGTCGTCGTCCATCTCGACGGTCCAGCCGTCGAAAATGTACTTCTCGTCAAGCTCGACCTTGGCCTCGTACCCCTTTTCACCCTTCTTCTTCGCCAGGTCCTTAATCAGGTCAGGGGTCTGGGTGAAGGTGACCTTCTGCGGCTCGGTAGCCAGCGGACCGGTCGCGCTATCAACGCCGGAGATGATCGAAGCATCCGTTTTGTCGTACTTCGGAGAGTGGTACTCCGTGTCATCCAAGGAGAAGGCCTTGGAGTCGATGACGTTCGCCTTGTTGTAACGGGTCAGCGAATTGGAGCTGTCGAAGACTTGAGTGGTGCCAAACTCATTGTTGTTCTCACCAGCGGCCTGGAGCTGGTCCACGCTACGCGGCTTTGCCAGAACGGAGAAATTCACGTTCTTGTCAGTTGCCAGGTCGGTTCCACGGTACTCAGGCCAGGTGAAGTAGATCTCTCCGGTCGCTTCGTCGATACGCAGGAGCTGCTTACCACCGGACGACGCTGGGTCCGTGGTGCCGATGAACTTGCCGTTGCCGTCGTAGGCCTCCACGACCATGCGGCCCATGGAGTCATCCGTGCCACCGTTGGCCACATCCGGAATGTTAATCTTACCGACCTTGGTTTCATCACCAGGGACGATGACGTGCTGTCCGAAATCCTCCCACGACACCGTGATCGGGTTACATTCGATGTTCTCGCTCGGCCAGGGGTTTACGACAGCCGTGAAAGTTGCACTTGAACCCTGGGTGGCCTTGGGGCCATTAGGATTGTCCTTCGTGTAGTTACTCTGCCACGCATAACGTACCGGGTTCGCGGCAGTGGCCTCAGCGAACTGCTTGACTTTCGCGTCGGTCAATTTCGCAGTGAGGTTCAGGTTTCGTTGTTGCCTAGAAGCGGTAATAGCGAGGTTTTCGTCAGCCTTGTCAGTGACATTGTTACCAAGAAAGGTCTGACCGGCTCCCATAGAGGGAACCTGTCCAGTATCGAGAACTGCCCCCAACAGCCCTGAATTGGTAAAGCTCCAATCAGCGAACGTGCGGTCCTTCGAGTTATCGAAGGAGACACTCAAGCCCCACCGGGTTTTCGAGGGGCTGCTCCCGCTTGGTTCCAGGGTGTTCCAGCTGAAACCAGCCTGACTGCCATCCGGCTCGACACTTTCGATAACACACGAGCCGGCCGGCAGGTCGGAGGCCTTCTGGGCGTCCTTCTCCACCGCGCCGGACTTCTCGCGGATACCGCCGGACATGGTGGCGGCCACAGCGTGCGGCGCCAGCGGGCCAGGGGCGACGACGCTCAAGCCTCCGAGTGCGAGCGCGATCGCGGATGTCGCCGCGATGCCAGTAGACGTTGACTTACGTAAACACCGAGATGATTCGGCCATTAATTTACTCCTCATAATTGCTTCAGAAGAAACTGATAAAAACAACCAGCTTCCTGAATCTGGTGTAAAAGTGCCACTGACATGGTATTTCCAGCAGTAGATAGCTATCTATTCTAGTGAATAGGTATAACGGATGTCGATATAGAATTCACAGCACCCCCACCGCGAACGTCCATGAAACCAGAAAAACACCCCGCGTATTCGCATTTTCCGTACGGGCGGGGGTGCGTTTATTTTTCTCGCCAGACTGGCATCTGCAGTGGTGGAAACAGGGAGTGAGCAAAGAGGGCGGCGATACATGGGCGAGACCTACCACACACCAGAAAGCACGCTAAATGTGCCCTATACCTATGAATATAAGTCACGCTAAGGTTTCGTAGCAGGGCACGCTGTCGCTGACCGGTTCGACTGCAAAAGGTTCCCGGTTCCGCGAACTATTTTGGTCCCGGCCCAGGCTTTCTGCGCTTTCTCGTAACGTTTTACCAAGTCGTCGAAGTGGTCATCTGAAATAATTCCAACGAACGCGCTGGTACGGGAGACGATGGGCTTTGACACCCGCGCATAACAAAACCCCAGCTAAAACCGTGTTCTAGCTGGGGTTTTCCCTGAGCCACCTGCGAGAATCGAACTCGCGACCTTCTCATTACGAGTGAGACGCTCTGCCGACTGAGCTAAGGTGGCAACGCTGCACAATATTACAGCACCGCCAAGAATCCACGAAACTACCAGGTCAGCGGGCTTCGCAGGCGAGGCGGATGTGGCCGAGCATCCCGTTGAACGCCACGACGGGGCTCACTTGCTGTTGGAGGCGCAGTCGGCACTGGGCGATGGCGTCGAGGCACGCCACGAGTCCTTCGGGGCGGACCTTCTCGGCGAGTTCGGCGGCGAGTGGCTGGAAATCGGGGTGGGTCAGCGAGACCTTAGCGTCGGATTGGACGGCGAGGGCATCACGGTAGATGCCGGCGAGGTCCACGAGGATGAGGTCGAAGACATCGCGCTTGCGGCGGGTGCCGCGCGCTTTCTGGCTCGCCTCGAGCGCTTTGACGGAGGCGGACGCCCCGCGCAGCGCCTTCGCCGCTCCCCTGCCCTTCGCGCCGACACCGAGGGCCTGCTCGAGTTTGGCGCGCTCCTCGGCGTCCTCCTCGGCGTAGTCCTCGACGGCAGTTTTCTCCGTGGCCTTTACCAGGGAGGCCACGGCCTGAAAGGCCTGGGCGCCGTGGAAGACCAGCTCGGCAAGGTTGATCGCCTGGGCGCGGCGGATCTGCACGGACTTGTCGTTGACCATTCGTCGCGCCCGGCCCACGTGTCGCAGGGTGGTGGCGGCGGCGAGGCGGGCGTCAGACTCCGTGGCGCCTTCCTCCTGCATGAGGATGCGCACCACCTCGTCCTCGGAGGGCGCGGGGATATAGAGGTGCCGGCAGCGGGAGCGCAGCGTCTGGGAGAAGTCCTCCGGGTCCGTCGACGGCGCGCACAGGATAATCACGGTGTGGGCTGGGGGCTCCTCCACCGTTTTCAGCAGCGCGTCGGAGGCGTCCTGGCCGAGGCGGTCGGCGTTCTCGATGATGAGGACGCGCCAGGGGGCGACCGTCGGCATGCGGGCGGCCTGCGCGATGTACTCGCGGGTCTCCTTCACCTTAATCGTGAGTTCCTTGGGCACCACGTGCATGACGTCGGTGTGCTGGGAGGACAGCGCGTCGCGGCAGCCTTTGCAGCGCCCGCAGCCGATCTCGTCAGGGTCCGTGCACACCAGCGCAGCCGCGAACGCGAGCGCCGCGTTGGAACGCCCCGAACCGGGAGGCCCCGTGAACAGCCAGGAGTGCGTCATCGCGCGGGCATCGCCGATCCCCCGGGCGGCCGCGGCAGCGTTCATGATGACCTGCTGGACGGAGGGGGCGTCGGCAAGTAATTGACTCACGGTAGGCACAAGCCCCAAGCGTACAGCAGGGCGAAAACCCGCTAAAGTGTTACAGCATGGAACGATTCTGGCGCAGTTTCAAATGGCTGTGGGGCACCTCGTGGCCCCTCTACGCCGCAACTGTGCTCGGAACCAACGTGCTCGGCGCCGTGCTGATCATGCTGTTCGTGCGCTTCCTCATCCCCATGCGGGAGGTGCAGCAACTCAACATTCACGACGAAAGCCTCGGCTTCCTCGGCGCGGCCTACTTCTGCTTTGCCATCTTCGTGGGCATCGTGGTCACCTTCTTCCTGTTCCGGCCGGTGCTGGAGTGGCAGCTCAGTCCCGATGACCACGACCCAAACATGGTGCGCAACCTGGTCATGCGCATCCCGGTGCTGCAGACCGTGATCGTGGTCGGGGTGTGGGCCATCGGCATCATGATCATCACTGTGGCCGCCTGGCGCATCGACCACCAGCTGGCAATCGTGACCTTAGGGTCTACGTCGCTGGCGTGCTTCGTCACTGCCGTGATGACATATCTGCAGGCAGAGCGCCTGGTGCGGCCGGTGGCGGCGTCGGCACTCGCGCGGCGCTTCGAGGACTCCACCCTGGAGCCGCCGATCAAGCACCGCCTATACCTGACGTGGTTCACCACCTCCGCCGTGCCAATGTTCGGAGTGCTCGCCCTGTTCTTCGCGCAGCGCCACGGCTTCTTCTACAACCGCCCCGGCGAGCTCATGCCTGCCGTGCTCGCGCTGACGCTCACCGCACTGGCCACCGGCTTCATCGGCACTGCGTTCGCCATCATGAGCGTGGTGGACCCCATCAAGGAGCTGCAGGAAGCCATCAATAAGGTGCGCCGCGGGGAGCGTAACACCCAGGTCGACATTTACGACGGCTCCGAAATCGGCGTACTACAAGCCGGGTTCAACGAGATGATGCGCGGCCTCAACGAGCGCCAGCGCGTCCGAGACATCTTCGGCCGCTACGTCGGCACCGAGGTCGCCCAGAAGGCGCTCGAGGAGAAGCCGGAGCTCGGCGGGGAGGACCGCCGCGTGGCCGTCGTATTCATCGACGTGATCGGCTCCACCACCTTCGCCGTCAACCACACCCCGGAGCAGGTCGTGGCCGCGCTGAACAACTTCTTCGAGATCGTCGTTGAGGTGGTGCACCGCAACAAGGGCGTGATCAACAAGTTCCAGGGCGACGCCGCGCTGGCCGTGTTCGGTGCGCCCGTCTCCATCCACGACGCCGCCTCCCACGCCCTCCAGGCCGCCCGCGAACTCCGCCGCGAACTGGCGGGCCTGGAACTGCAGGCAGGCATCGGGGTGGCCTCCGGGCACGTGGTCGCCGGCCACATCGGCGGCTCCGACCGCTTCGAATACACCGTGATCGGCGACGCCGTCAACGCCGCCGCCCGCCTCACCGAGCTGGCCAAGGACACCCCGGGCTGCGTGCTCACCAACGCCGCAACCCTGCGCGCCGCCAACGAGGTCGAGCAGCAGCGCTGGACGCTCATGAAGTCCGTGGAGCTGCGCGGGCGCAACCGCATGACGCAGCTGGCCCGCCCGGTGCGCTCCACTCTGGCGGACCGCTACTAGCCGCCCCGCTTACGAGCGCTTCGCGGCCTTCTTCGTCGCCTTCTTGCGCGTCGTCTTCTTCGTTGCCTTCTTCCGCGTGGTCTTGCGCGCGGCCTTCTTGGCTGGCTTCGGGTTCTCTGCCTCGCGGGCCCGGCGCGCGGACAGCAGCTCGTTCGCGCGCTCGTCCGTCATGGTCTCCGGGGTATCGCCGCGCTGGAGAGACGCGTTCGTGGTGCCGTCGGTGACGTACGGGCCGAAGCGGCCGTCCTTAATGGACATCGGCTTGCCGGAGACGTCGTTGTCCCCGAGCAACTTCAACGGCGCCTTCGCAGCCCCGCGACCACGGCGCTTCGGCTCCGAGTAGATGCGGCGCGCCTCCTCCAGCGTGATGCTGAAGATCTGCTCCTCGCTGGCCAGGGAGCGCGAGTCGGAGCCCTTCTTCAGGTACGGGCCGTAGCGTCCGTTCTGCGCCGTGATCACTTCCCCATCGTCGACGCCCACCTCGCGCGGCAGGCTCAGCAGCTGCAGCGCCTGCTCAAGCGTGACCGAGGCCGGGTCCATCGACTGGAACAGGGACGCCGTCGCGGGCTTGAGCTGCTCCTCGACGAGCTCGGTCATGCGTTTTTCTTTCTGCTTCGCGGCCGTCTTGGTGTCCCAGTTCTTCTTCCGCTTGCCCTCTTCGGCGCGCTGCTTGTCCTCGGCGGCGCGCTCCTCGGCGATGACTTCCTCGGCGTGGGCTTGCGCCTTCTCCAGCTCGTCGTCGCCGAGTTTCTCGGTGACGTAGGGGCCGAAGCGGCCCTCCTTGGCCACTACCATGCGCCCGTTGGCTGGGTTCACGCCCAGCTCGCGGCCGGACTGCGGGGTGGCGAACAGCTTCTCCGCCAGTTCCAGGGTGACCTCGTCAGGTGTGGTCGCCTCAGGGATGTTGGCGCGCTGGTACTCCGGCTCACCGTCGGCGGTGACACCCACCTGGCGTTCCATGTACGGCCCGTAGCGGCCCACGCGCACGTTGACGGCGCGGCCTTCCGCGTCGTCGAAGAGTTTCAGGGAGTTGACCTGGCGGGCGTCGATACGCTCGAGGTTGTCCTCGATGATGTGCTTGAGCCCACCGCGGCGCGCGATCGCCTCGGCGGTGTTGTCGCTGGCGTCGGCGTCGCCGAAGTAGAAGCTGGTCAACCAGCGGGTGCGGTCCTCGTTGCCGTGCGCGATCTCGTCGAGCTCGTCCTCCATCGAGGACGTGAAGTCGTAATCCACCAGGGCGTCGAAGTTGTTCTCCAACAGCCCCACCACGGAAAACGCCACCCAGCTGGGCACCAGCGCGTTGCCACGGGAGAACACGTAACCGCGGTCCTGGATCGTCTTAATAATCGACGCATACGTCGACGGACGCCCAATCCCAAGGTCCTCCATCTTCTTCACCAGGCTCGCCTCCGTGTAGCGCGCCGGCGGGTTCGTGGAGTGCCCATCCGCCGAAATCGCGGTGGTCGGCAGCTCGTCGCCCGCGGTGAGCTGCGGCAGGTGCGTCTCGCTATCACGCGTATCCGAGTAGGCACGCAGCCAGCCCGGGAACGTAATCGTGCGTCCGGTCGCAGCAAACTCGGTATCGAAGTCACCCGCAACGGTCACCTTCGTGGAGTTTCCGCGGGCGTTCTCCATCTGGGACGCCACCGTGCGCTGCCAAATCAGCTCGTAAAGCTTGAACTCCTCCGCGTCCAGCACCTTCGACAACTGCCCCGGCGTAGCAAACCGCTCACCAGCAGGGCGGATCGCCTCGTGCGCCTCCTGCGAGTTCTTCACCTTCCGGTCATAGATACGCGGCTTGTCCGCCACGTACTCCGCGCCGTAGAGCTCCGTCGCCGCAGCCCGCGCCGCCGACAGACCCTGTTGCGACAGCGACGTCGAATCCGTACGCATATATGTAATGTGACCGTTCTCGTACAGGCGCTGCGCAATACGCATCGTACGCGCCGACGTAAAGCGCAGCTTCCGCCCCGCCTCCTGCTGCAGAGTGGACGTCATAAAGGGTGCGTACGGCTTGCGGCTGTACGGCTTCTCCTCCACGCCGCTCACCGTCATCGAGGTGTCCTTCAGCGCCCCAGCAAGCTCCTCCGCCACCTGCTTATCGACGACCACAACCCCCTCAGCCGACTCCTTCAGCCGACCGCGATCATCAAAGTCCTTCCCCTGCGCAATCCGCGAACCGTTAATCGCAACAAGCTTCGCATCAAATGCGGTGCCCCCACCGTACGTCGCGGTCACATCCCAGTACTCCGCCGGGATAAACGCCATGCGCTCGCGCTCACGTTCCACGATCACGCGCGTCGCTACCGACTGCACACGACCCGCCGACAGCCTCGGCATGACCTTCTTCCACAACACCGGAGAGACCTCGTAGCCATACAACCGGTCCAGAATGCGGCGGGTCTCCTGGGCGTCGACAAGATCCATGTCCAGCTCACGGGTATTCTCCGCAGCCTCCCGAATCGCCGACTCCGTAATCTCGTTGAACACCATGCGCTCCACCGGCACCTTCGGCTTCAACGTCTCAAGCAAGTGCCACGCGATCGCCTCACCCTCACGGTCCGGGTCTGTCGCCAGCAGCAGCCTGTCCGCCTGCTTCAACTTCGCCTTCAGGTCGGTGACCTTCTTCTTCTTGTCAGGACTGACAACATATATAGGTGCAAACCCAGACTCCGGATTCACACCCAACTTCGCCCACGGTTCCTTCTTGTACTTCGCAGGGATGTCAGCAGCACGGCCCGGAAGATCACGAATGTGCCCCACGGAAGCTTCCACAATGTAGTCACTTCCCAGATACTTCTGGATCTTCTTCGCCTTCGTCGCGGACTCCACGATGACGAGGGTCTTGCCGTCTTCAGCCACGCTTCGTGACACCTCACTTCAAGAACTATGTTCGTTAACTCACATAAGTTGTATCAGACAATTAAATAGCAACCCTACAACTCCTCGTTTTCACCCCCACCAACTACACTGAACCCCCATGAGCACCATCGGGCACCCAAGGAGGTAAAACCCCAGATGATCGACTCCCTCATCGGCTTCCTCCACACCCTGATGGGCACACCCCTCTTCTACCCACTCGTCGTACTCCTCATCCTCGGCGACGCGCTGATCCCCCTCATCCCCTCCGAAACCGTCCTCAACCTCTCCGGCGCCTTCTCCGCATCCCAAGGCGTCCCCAACGCGTGGGGCATCATCGCCGCCGCCATCATCGGCGGCATCATCGGCGACAACATCTGCTTCCTCCTCGGCGGACGCCTCATCCACGTCGTCGACCGCCTCGACCCCAACTCCAAAGCCGGCCAAGCCATCGACTGGGTGCGCCGCAACATGAACCGCGGCGCCGGCATCACCGTCCTCGTCGCCAGGTTCCTACCCTGGGCACGCTGGGTTGCCACGATCGTGCTGGGCAGCGTGCGCTACAACTGGTTCGCCTTCTTCCTCTACGACACCATCGGCGTCATCATCTGGGCTTGCCTCTCCGTCGGCCTCGGCTACGCCGGCGGCTCCCTCCTTTCCGACTTCCCCCTCCTCGGCATGATCGTCGGCATCGCCCTCGGCGCCCTCGTTGGCTGGTTCATGCAGCGCATTCAGTCCTACATCTTCGAACTTTTCGACGTCCGGCGCGGCGTCTCCGCCGTGTAGGTCTTGAGTGCTGCGCGCGTGCTTCCCAGGTGGCTAATTTCGGCGAGGGAATTTGGTGCTAGTAAACAGGAGCCAGTGCCAAAGGACGCACCCCGCTTTTCACGACCTGGGCTTTTCTCGAATCCCCCGGAAGGAATTGCGTCTATTGGCACTGGCACGTGAATGGAACTCAAAAGCAAAAACCCCGGCCGGAGCCGGGGTGTGCACCTATATAGATTAGAGAGCGGTGACCTGCTGGGCCTGTGGGCCCTTGGCGCCCTCGCCGATTTCGAACTCGACCTTCTGGTTCTCCTCGAGGGTGCGGAAGCCGCTGCCCTGGATCTCGGAGTAGTGGACGAAGACGTCGGCGGAGCCGTCGTCTGGAGCGATGAAGCCGAAGCCCTTTTCTGCGTTAAACCACTTCACGATGCCTGTAGCCATTGGTGTGTTCCCTTTCAAAAGATGGATAAATGAAGCCGTCCACCAGGGCTGATGTCCTGGCGCCCGCGTAAACAATCCCTCGCGAGCACCGTTGAAGGCGCGCACAAAATTTGTTACTGCCAACCAGTGTGCCACAAACTGGCATACTTTGCTGTGTCATGAAGCAGGATTTTGGTTCTTTTGGGGGCGAGCTCGTTCGCGGGCTTCGCGAGCAGTTCCCCCACTCCACGATCACGCACGTGGAGGAGATTCCGGCGCGCCCGGCGGAGTACGGCGAGTGGCCCGAGTGGGTGCACCCGGCGCTACGTCACGCGCTGGAGGAGCGCGGTGTGCAGCGGCTGTTTCGCCACCAACAGTTGTGTGCCGAGGCCGCCTGGCGGGGTGAGGACGTTGTGGTGGCGACGGGGACGTCGTCAGGTAAGTCGTTGGGGTATCAGCTGCCGGTGCTTTCGGCGTTGGCGGCGGATGAGCGGGCGTGCGCGCTGTATATCACGCCGACGAAGGCGTTGGGGTCGGATCAGTTGCAGGCGACGTTGGCGCTGACGAAGGATCTGCCTGGGATTACGCCGGCGCCGTATGACGGGGATACGCCGGTTGATGCGCGGCGCGCGATCCGGGATCAGTCGCGGTTCGTGTTCACGAATCCGGATATGTTGCACGCGAGCATCCTGGGTTCGCACGAGCGATGGGCGCGCCTGTTGCGCCACCTGCGTTTCGTTGTTGTGGATGAGTCGCACACTTATCGGGGGGTGTTTGGCGCCAATGTGTCCCTCGTTTTTCGACGCCTGCTTCGCCTCGCCCGCGCGTACGGTTCGGAGCCGACGTTGGTGTTTGCGTCGGCGACGTCGGCGGCCCCGGCGGAGCACGCGGAGCTGTTGTGTGGCAGGCCGGTGCGGGCGGTGGATGTGGATACGGCACCGACGGGTGAGCGCACGGTGGTGTTGTGGGAGCCGGGGTTCATCGAGGGCGCGGAGGGTGAACACGGCGCCCCGGTGAGGTATGCGGCGACGACGGAGGCGGCGTCGATAATGGGGTGGTTGGTGCGTGAGGGGGCGCGGACCTTGACGTTTGTGCGGTCGCGGCCGGCGGCGGAGATTGTGGCGATGCGCGCGCAGGAGGAGTTGAGCGCTGCGGGGCGGCCAGATTTTGCGCGGCGGATCGCGGCGTATCGGGCGGGTTATCTGGCGGAGGACCGTCGTGCGCTGGAGCGCGCCCTGGACGAGGGCGACATCCTGGGCATGGCCACGACGAACGCGCTCGAGCTGGGAATCGACGTCGGCGGGCTCGACGCCGTGGTGATGGCGGGCTATCCGGGTACGGTGGCGTCGTTTCGGCAGCAGGCGGGCCGGGCGGGACGCCGCGGGCAGGGCTCACTGGTGGTGCTCGTTGCCCGCGACGAGCCGATGGATGCCTTCCTGGTGCACCACCCCGCGGCGCTGCTGGGACGCCCGGTGGAGCGCAGCGTGTTCAACCCGTCGAACCCGTACATCCTGCGCGGCCACCTCTACCACGCAGCACACGAGCGCCCGCTGACCTCGAAGGACGTCGACGACTTCGGCGCCCACGACGTGGTGGAGCAAATGTGCGAGGAGGGCCTGCTGCGCAAGCGCCCTCGCGGCTGGTTCCCCGCACCTGACGCGGAGGTGACCGTCTCTATCCGCGACGGTGCTGGCGCCGAGGTGATGATCGTGGACGTCAGCGACGGTCGCCTTTTGGGCACCATCGATGCCGCCCGCGCCCTCACCCAGGTCCACGAGGGCGCCGTGTATGTGCACCAGGGTGAGCACTTCGTGGTGCAGGAACTCAACCTGGACGACTACGTTGCGCTCGTGGAGCCCGCGCAGCCCGACTACACCACCCGCGCCCGCTCCACGACGGACATCCGCATCCTGGGCGAGGCCCACGAGACCCACCAGCTGGCGAAGGGCGTGTGGGTGGCCAGCGTGGACGTCGAGGTCACCGACCGCGTCACCGGCTACGTTGTCCGCCTGGCGGACGGCTCGGTCAGCGAACACATCCCGCTGGACCTGCCCGCGCAGCACCTGGAGACCCGAGCGGTGGCCTACACGATCGACCCCCTGGTGCTGGACTCGCTAGGCATCAGCGCGGGCGAGGTGCCCGGCGCGCTGCACGCCGCGGAGCACGCGGCGATCGGGCTGCTGCCGCTCATCGCCACGTGTGACCGCTGGGACATCGGCGGCGTATCGACGGCCCTCCACCAAGACACACTGCTGCCCACAGTGTTCGTGTACGACGGCCACCCCGGCGGCGCCGGCATGAGCGACGAAGGCTTCGCCCGCTTCCACACGTGGATCACCGCCACCTACGGCGCAGTGGAGTCCTGCCCGTGCGAGCACGGCTGCCCGTCCTGCATCCAGTCTCCAAAGTGCGGCAACGGGAATCAGCCGCTGGATAAGCAGGCGGCGCTGAAGGTGTTGGGGCTCCTGAGCAAGGCGTCATCCGTGGACGCAGAAAACCGGGAATTTGGTGCATAGATCGGGGAGCGAGTGACAAAGGACGCAATCCGGTCGGCCGAATCCGGCAAAAGCCCAGGTCGCAAAAAGTGGGTTGCGTCCTTTGTCACTCGGTTCTGCTGGGGTGACACCAAATCCCTTTGCGCAGGGGTCGCGACCTGGGGAAACGCCACGGCGCCATCCCGAAAAGCGGGATTTTGGTGCACACCTTGGCGCAGCACGCACCAAAATCCATCACAGCCCCTAGCGAGCGGAAATGCTATCCTTTACCTCGAAAGCCCCGGAACGATCCCTGCACTACGAAAGTAGGAGTAAATCGCCGGGGTTACTGGTTTTCAGCTTAATCATAGTCCTTTTGATTGATACACTGCGGGGCATGGATAAACGCACACTCCGCATGTGGATCCCAAACCAGCACGGCGCGTGGGCAATGGCGCTCACCCCCGCCATTGTGGGGACCCTCGGCGTCGCGTTCGGCACCGAGCGCTTCCCGGCCGCGATCGTGTGGTTGTTGATTGCGTGGTTTATCGGATACTGCGCGTTCTTCACGTTCGGCCAGGCGGCCCGGGCACGCACTGTGGAGCGGCGCCGCCAGTACATGCCACCAGTACTCACCTACGGAGCGATCTCCCTGGTCGCGGTAGCGATCGTGGTCATGCAGGATCCGTCGGTGCTCAGGTGGGCGTGGTGCTACGCCCCACTGGTCGGCATCGCTGTGTGGGAAACACTGCAACGCAGACCGCGCTCGCTGGCCAGTGGCGCAGCGACGACGGTCGCCTCCGCACTACTGGTCGCGGTGATCGCGCACCTAGCCGGGTTGCCGACTGATTGGTCCAGCCCGGCGATCGTCGCGACGACGTTTTTGGCGCTCTACTTCACCGGGACGGTGCCGCTGGTCAAGACAATGGTGCGTGACCGCGGCAGCAGCGCCATGCTGGCGTTCAGTATCGGCTACCACGTGGTGGCAATCGTGGTGATGGTCGTATATGCCGCCCTTGTTGGGTTCGGTTGGTGGATGGTCGCGGTACTGGTGTTGGCACTGGCCCGCGCACTGTACTTCCCGCTGAGCGCGCGTCGCGGAAAGCGGTGGACTGTCAAGGACATCGGCAAGGCGGAGGTTGTGCCGTGCATCCTGGCGGCGCTCGCGGCACTTGGGGTGCTGCTCACCGGATAGAGCGGCGCCTGACCAGATTGAGCAGGGTGTATCACAGATCTTCCGCTTCTCTGGCGGTAAAGCTGGGATACTGTAGTTTATGTCCTCTCGAAAAATTCTGCTTCGTCCAGAGTATAGCCATCCAAGCTCTTTATGGCCGTCTAAAGAACTAGTAGTCTCTGAGCCTAAAAACCTAGGGTTCTATCTTCCTGAGGAGATAGGGATTAAGCCAGCTTTAGGAAACGAAATCCTTGAGTGGACGAGGGAATTTCAGGATAATTTTCTCGAGAAACCCGATAGCTTTCATCAGCGCCCGCGCTGGAAAGACCAATTCGATAGATTTCAATGGTATGACGCGGGCTGGGATATCACGTACGCCTTGAGAGATTCATTCCCATCGACGCAGATCATTCCCCGGTTTTCGCAATTTGTTTTTTCCATCAATGAGCGAAGAGAGAATTTCGGAAAGCAGCCACTATGCCTTCCCGGGGACGAACGGGAAGGGTACGTGTCCATCAAGGAATGTCGGGAATAATGAAGAATTGTGGATCGCGCCGTCTGGGACAAATATTGCGAACCAAAACCTAAATAAGTTCAAGGGCTTCTTACCCGCGCCGATATATGCTTTTCCTCATAAAATAATCGATGTTCAAACCTACAAGACCCCGTGGCCGGGTGACCCTCGTGTCAATATTCAAAATGCGAAGGGCAAGGCCAAGCCATATCAAGTGAACCAGGTTCTCGAAGCAATTGAGAAACTAGGCACGCAGAAGAGTGAATCGGAGTAGCCAGCATGGACATCAATAAGTACACCTATCAAGTCTCCTGGTCGGAAGAAGATCAGGAGTACGTGGCGACCGTGGCTGAGTTCCCCTCATTGTCTTGGCTGGATGCAGATCGGCACCAGGCCGAGCGCGGTTTGATTGATCTTGTGACTGAGGTTGTCGAAGACATGGAGGCCTCCGGCGAGGTGGTTCCCGTGCCATTGGGGAGTCGTAACTATTCGGGGAAGTTCAACGTGCGCACGTCTCCGTCGCTGCATCGGCGGTTGGTTATCGCCGCTAAAACAGAGGGAATTTCTCTCAACGCACTAGTCAATCAAAAACTCGCGTCCGTCTAACTGGCGCACAGACCACACGCGCACTGAGATGCTCACGACGAGACGCCACTCACCTGCTAGACCGGCCCGGCGCGCGCCTTCTGCACGGCCCGGCCGACGCGCACGCTGACCTGCACGTCCGACTCGTCGACTTCGCACATTTCGACGCTTCCACCGTTGGCTTGGGCGGTGTCGTTGGCGGTAGAGCAGGCGTCGATACCTTGGTAGAGGGCGGTGGCCGCGGCGACGGCCGAAAGGTCGGCGGCGACGCGCGCCCGATGGGTGTTCGCCACCCCGGCAACCACCGCCGCAACCGCAAGAGCCAGCGCGGTCACCGCGGCGATGATGCCCGCCGTGGTGACAGATGCGGAGCCTTCGTCGCTTCGGAGTTGACCAAGCATGGCTAGCCTCCGAACTCGGTTGGGAAGACGGCGGTGGCCTCCATGCCGCGTACTCGGGCGGTCACGGTGACCATGCCGCCGCGTTCCTGGGTGCTCACGCGCCCGACGGGCGGGTCGTAGTCCAGGCCGATGGCGTGCGCGCGGGCTGCCGCCCCGGCGATGTCCACCGCGGAGATGTAGGCGCCCATCGTGGCCAGCGCCGCGACGATCGCACCGGCGACGACCACCAAAGCACTCAGGGAGAGCGCTGCCTCGATGGTGTTCATCGGCTAGCCCGGCTTGTTGGTCAGGGCGTCGGTGATCACGCCTTCGATGGCGTCCGAGACGCCGTTGCTGGTGACCACCATGTAGAGCACCCCGGCAAGCGCCGCGGCAGCCAAAGTACCAAAGGCGTATTCGATGGTGGACAAACCGTCGTCGTTGGATAGTTTCGCCTGCATACGCGTGATAATTCGGGCAGCGGCAGCGTGAACAAGATTCATAGACATTGAAATCTCCTTATTGGTTGTTGGTGTTTTAAAACAGGGTTTGGCCCAGGCTGACCACCACGGGCGCCAGGCCGAGGACGAAGAACGCCGGCAGGAAGAAGGCGGTCAGGGGGAGTGCGATGAGCACCCCGGCTCGCTCGGCGCGGGCGGTGGCGTGGTCGGCGGCGTCCGCGGTCAGGCTGACCGCGATGCGCTCGCAACCCGCGGCGAGGGTTGCACCCGTGGCGTTAGATAAGGCCACCAGGTGCGCGAGCTCCTCCCCGCCCGGCACCGCGTGTAGCTCCGCCCAGGCGCGTGCCGGGTCGGCCCCGAGCGCGCTGAGCGCTGCCACGGTGTGCCATGGGCTTGGGTCCTCGCCGTGGGTGTCGGCCACTGCGCCCGCGGCGGCTGCAACGGGCAGGCCTGCGCGGCAGCACGCCGCGAAGAGCCGGATGTCGGTTGCGCTCCTGCCGGGGCTTGGCGACGGCCCGTCCCGCGGGGTTTTCGGCGCACGCGGCACATCGCGGCCCACTCTGCCGCGCGGGCTGTGCCCGGCGACGGCCATCGCGCCAGCGATACACAAAGCGGTAACAAACGAACTCATTGGGTTGCCCTTTCGATGATGCGTTGTGACGTACAGAAACCGGCCCCCACCAGCGCAGTGCCGACAATGAGCAGCACCCCGCCCAAGTTGGTGGCGGCCAAAAAGTGCAGCGGGCGCGCCCCCATCGCAGCACCCATACCGATCCCGGCCAGCGGGAGCAGGGAGAGCACCACCGCGCTCGTCTTCGGCCCGGCCAGCGCTGCGGCGGTGGCGGCGCGGTGGCGCAGCGCGGCGTCGATCTCCTCGCGTGCGGCGGTGACCAGGGAGGCGATCGGCACGCCGCGTTGCACCCCGACCCGCCACAGCGCCTCCACCCGGGACAGCTCCGGGGTGCGAAGCCCCGCGGCGTCGCCGGTGCGTAGCACGTGGCAGAACAGGGAGGCGTCGGCACGTAGGTCGGTGGGGGTGGTGTCGGGGAGTTGGTCGGTGGCGCGAAGGGTGGCGTCGAGAAGCGAGGAACCTGCCTGCAGGCTGGCGCTGATGTGGCCGAGAAACTGCGAGGCCGCCTCCTGGCGCCGCACCAACGCCTGCTCGGCGCGGCGCCGCGAGTAGGCGTAGAGCACCGTCGCCCCGGCGAGCGCGGCAGCGATAACCACCGCCGCGCGATCCGTCACGATGACCAGCAGCGCCACGGCGAGCGCCACCGGCGGCACCCACCCCCAGGACACCGCGCGCGGGCGAATCCGACGCGCTGGCACCCCTCCCGTCCAGGCCACACAGGCCGCGAATGCGAACAGGTACGTCATGGCCGCTGCCAGATCACTCGTGTGGTCACCGGGTTGCCCTCCAGGGCACCGATCTGGTGCAGGACGCGGCGGCCGTCGGGGCGGCGCTGCATCACAATCACCGTGTCCAGGGCTGGCGCGAGCTGCGCGTGCAGGGCGTCGCGCCCCATCCCGCCGAGCGCGGCGAGCGCCTCAAACCGGGCCGGGACCTCCTCGATCGCGTTGGCGTGCAAGGTGCCAGCACCGCCCTCGTGACCGGTGTTCAGCGCCGCGAGGAGGTCCGTCACCTCCGCACCACGGATCTCCCCCACCACGATCCGGTCCGGGCGCATCCGCAGCGACTGCCGCACCAGGTCCGCAATCGTGACCTGGCCGGCGCCCTCCGTGTTCACTGCCCGCGTATTCAGGTTCAGCACGTGCGGGTGGTTCGGGGTCAGCTCCAGGGTGTCCTCGATCGCCAGGATCCGCTCGTGCGGCGCCACCTCTGCGAGCATCGCGGAGAGCAACGTCGTCTTGCCCGAACCGGTCCCGCCCACGATGACGAAGGCGCGCCGGACCCGCACGATTTCACGCAGCATCTCGGCGCGTTCCTCGTCCATCGTGCCGCTGGCCACCAGCTCGTCGAGGGTGGCGGTGGTGGTGCGCAGCACGCGCAGCGACAGGCACGTGCCCGCCACAGCCGTGGGTGCCAGCACCGCGTGGAAGCGGATAATCGAGCCGTCCGGCCTGCGGAAATGGCCGTCGCAGTAGGGTTGGGCGTCGTCAAGGCGGCGCCCGCAGCGCAGCGCCAGGCGCGTGGCCAGGCGGCGCACGGACTCCTCGGAGTCGAAGCGGATCTCGCTGCGCTCCAGCCCGTGCCCGCGGTCCACGAACACGCGATCGGGGGCGTTGACGCAAATGTCGGTCACGTCCCCGCTGGCGAGCAGCGGTTCCAGGGGTCCAGCGCCGGAGGTATCGTCGCGAAGTTGGCGCATCGCTGCCAGCACGTCCACGTCACTGATGACGACGGCCTCTTCGCGGATCAGCGCTGCAAGCCGGGTGGCGTCGACCTCCCCGGGCTCGTCGGCCATGCGGCGTTGCACGCGCAGCAGCAAGTCGCGGTCGATGAGGCTCATGAGGCCACCTCCTCGAGCACAGCCTTCGCCGCCTTCGCAAGCCCCGCGGGCAAGCGCGACGGTAGGCCGCACTGCTCGACGCGCTTCGTCAGCCCGCGTACCTGGCCGATGGTGGCCACCACCCGCGAGCCCGCAATGGCGGCGATCTCGTCCACGCCGATGCCGGCCCACCCGATGTCCCTGACCACCAGCACGTGCCGCAGCCCGGCTCGCTCGCACTGGGCGACCAGTTGCGCCGCCGCAGACACCGCCCTGACCTGCGGGGCGACCAGGATCGCCACTACGTCGCAGCGCGCGGGCAGCTGCGAACACGGGGCGTCCACCACGGTCACCCCGCCGGTGCCGAGCACCTCCACCAGCGCCTCAAGATCTCCCACATCAGCCCCGAAACCAGCGCCGGAGACCTCCCTGCTACACGTCATCACCGCCACGCCGTCCGGGGTGGCGGGCAGCGCGCGGCGCACGTCCTCGCGGGCGACCGCACCCTCCCCGATGGCGATCTCGCCCCAGCGCGCACCGATCTCCTCTTCAATGCCGAGCAGCAGGTCCAGCCCGCCCGAGTGGGCGTGCCCATCCACCAGGGTCGACGGCGCCGCGGCCCTGGCGCACGCCGCCGCGAATGTTGAGGCCCCCACCCCGCCGGACGCGCCGACTACACCGATCACCCGGCCCCTCTCGTGGTCCTTCGGTGTCCGCAGCGCACCCAGCGCGCGCAGCAGCTGCCCGGACTGATCCGGGACGTCGTAGGCGCCGCGCTGCTGGCCGAGCTCAAAACAGTTCGGGCGGCGCAGTACCGCGGGTGGCAGGTGGGTGGCGAAGTGGGCGTCGATAAGTATGGCGAAGGCCTGCTCACAGCGGCGGGCGACCTCCGCCGGCTCGGCGCTACTGAGGTCGGTGACGGGCATCCCCGTTGCCGCCGCGAGGTGCATCGCCTCTGGGTGTAGTGCCGCGTCGCTGACAGCGATGGTGATGTTGTGCGTGCTCATGGCTTCGAGCATCACCCACGCCACAACCGCCCCTCAACGGTTTGGAATGCGCCTGTGGATAACTCCCGTGCTGCCTGAACGCTCGACCCTGATTTGTGGATAACATTCTGCACACCCAAACGCGTTCGTGTATGTGGCGTTAGAATGTGCCTCATGGCTTCGAACTCGGCACCGGTAGCGGCGTTTTTTGATCTGGATAAGACGATCATCGCCACCTCGTCCGTGTTCGCGTTCGGCAAAGAGTTCCTGAACAACGGCATGATCACGCGCCAGGAAGCGCTGGACTTGTACCTGACCAAGGCCGCCTACATGCTCATCGGGCAGAGCAGCGAAAAGATGGACACCACCCGCGACAACCTGGCCAACATGATCACCGGCTGGAGCGTCGAGGATGTCACCGCTGTGACCACCGAGACCATGCACAACGTGATCACCCCGGCGATCTACTCGGAGGCCCGCGAGCTCATCGAGGCGCACCGCGAGCTCGGCCACGACGTCATTATTATTTCGGCGTCGGCAAATATCCTGGTCGCGCCGATTGCGAAGGAGCTGGGCATCGACATGATTGTCGCCAGCGAGGTCGAGGTTGTCGACGGCACCCTCACCGGCCGCATCACCCGCTACCTCAAAGGCGACGCCAAAGCCGAAGCCATCCGCGAATTCGTCGCCGAACACGGCTACGACCTGGAGCGCAGCTACGCCTACTCCGACTCCGCCACCGACATCCCCATGCTGGAGCTGGTGGGCAACCCCGTCGCAGTCAACCCGGACCGGGCGCTGCGCAAGCACGCGCAGGCGGAGGGCTGGGACGTGCAAACGTTCAAGAACCCGGAGCCGCTGATCCAGATGCCGAACGCGAAAGAAGTCGGTATCGGGGCGTCCGTCATCGCGGGCGTGACCGCGTTAGCCGTGGCAGGGACGCTGCTGGCGAAGGCCATTAAGAAAGATAAGTCTGCCTAAGCCCTGAGGGTGTGCGACAAATCCCATCAATGGTTGCTAGGGTTGAGTGCATTCAATAATCGCAGGAAGGTTGAACATACAGTGAGCAACGAAGGTCTGTACACCAGTGGAACGTCCGCAGTGTCCGCAAAGGTTAACTCGATTCCTTTGCACGACACCGATGTCACCCACCCGGGCAAGGACTCCATCGGTACGTTGATTTCGAACGCCTCCGAGCAGGTTTCCACGCTTGTTCGCGGCGAGATTGAGCTGGCCAAGGCCGAGGTCATCGGCGAGGCCAAGAAGGGCGCCGTCGGCGGCGGCCTCCTGGGCGTCGCGGGTGTCATCGCCCTGTACTCCTCCTTCTTCCTCTTCTTCGCGTTCGCCGAGATGCTGTCCTCCTGGATGCACCGGGGTTGGGCGTTCCTGATTGTCTTCGCCATCATGATCGCCCTGGCGGGCATTCTGGCGCTGGTCGGCGTGAAGAGCCTGAAGAAGATCCGCGCGCCGAAGAAGACCATCGATTCCGTCAACGAGCTGAAGAACCTGCGCCCAGGCCAGGCGCAGAAGAACCTTGCCAAGGACAGCTCGGGGCTCTACACGGGCTCGAACTAGGGCGTGCCAGACTTTTCGACGTCCCCTTCGGCCATCGACCTACCTGGTCCCTTCACCCACGAGTGGTTGCACACTCGTGGGTTGCGTCTGCATGCGGCCGTCGCGGGCGACCCTACGAATCCCCTGCTGTTGCTGCTGCACAGCGCGTTCGGCGGCTGGTATGACTACCGCAACCGCATCGCCGACTTTGCCGATTCCGGCTATCACGTCGCAGCCCTCGACCTGCGTGGCTGCGGTCTGTCCGACAAGCCGGTGCGCCGCAGCGGCGACGCCCTCCTGCTGCACGCCGGTGACCTGAAGGGCGCGATCCACACGCTGGGCCACGACTCCGCGGAGGTGATCAGCGCGGGCGCCTCCACCGTGATCACGAACACGCTGCGGGAGCGGTCCCCGCACCTGGTCACGCGCCACACCTCAGCACCATGGACCGGCAGCAAAGCCGCCTTTGTGCCGACGCCCCTCTACCGCCACTTCCCGGCCCTCTTCGACCAACTGTGGCTGCGTGACCTGCTACGCAACCAACCCGAGGACGCCACCGCCGACCACCTGCGCCTGCGCCGGGACGGCACCCACATCACCAACGCGCTGCCCTACATTCTGGAGCTCGCGCGCATCGAAGCCCGCATGTAGCTAGCGCCCGACGCACGCCCCCGTACCAACCTGCTCACGCAGCCCAGCGATCTCGCCCGTACGCTCCAGGATCTGCTGCGCGGTGAGCACGTAACCGGTCTCCGTGGCGTCCACAGAGGCACCGAACACCATGCCCGCGACACCGCCGGACGGGGTCAGCATCGGCCCACCCGAGTTGCCCTGACGGATATTGCCGCGGATCGTGTACACCTGGCGTTGCACGTGCCGCTTCGCGTAAATATCGGGGCCAGACAGGCTGACTTGGTTGCGCACCCGCACCGGCATCGCCTCAAACGGGCCGGACTCCGGGAAACCCATCACCAGGGCGCTGTCGCCGGTGCGCAGCGTGCCCTCCGCCCAGCGCAGCGGCGCGATCCCCAGCGCCTCCGCGTGCAGCACCGCGATGTCCGCCTCCGAGTCGTAGAAGACCACTTTTGCCTTCTTCACCCCAAGCACCGTGTCCAGGGACACCGTCTCCGTACCCGCCACCACGTGCGCGTTGGTGAGCACGTAACCGTCCTCGATCACGAATCCGGAGCCCATCAGCCGCCGACTGCAGGACTCCGCGTCCCCCATCACGTGCACCACGGAGGCGCGGACGGCGTCGACAAGCTCGGGGCGCGCAACCGACGGGTCCGGGGCGTCGACCTCCGCGTGCCCATCCGAGGCAAACGGGGAAATCAGCGGCGGCAGGCCCGAATCCGCCAGCACCGCCGCCACCTGCGACGGCAACTGCTTGCCCGCCGCCGGCATCGCGGCATCAATCTGCGTGAGCACCCGCGAGCTCTGCAGGTGCTTCGCCCATGCCCCCGGCAACGACGCCGCCAACGGCATACACACGCACCACACCAACGCCACCGCTACGGCCCCCTGGAACAGGGCACCGAACAGCGAATCGAGACGCTGCGCCGCCTTCCGTCGGAACCGGTCATGCACCCAGTCACCCACCGTCGATCCCGCGAAGGACCCCAGGCAGACCACCAGGACAACCACCACAATAAGCACCGCCACGCGCACCCACTGCGCTTCCGCGCGCTGAATCAACGGCGGCACCCCCACCACCG
This sequence comes from Corynebacterium sp. NML120713, assembly GCF_001875735.1. NCBI lineage: Bacteria > Bacillati > Actinomycetota > Actinomycetes > Mycobacteriales > Corynebacteriaceae > Corynebacterium > Corynebacterium sp. NML120713. Next base: position 36,972 of record NZ_MLCR01000016.1, on the reverse strand, counting down.
CGAGCGTCAGGCCAGCCACGATCCCCAGGGCCGACAGCACCGCCGAAAACGCACCGCGCCGCCAACCACTCACACAGGCGGCGAGCACGATGATGAGGATGAGGACGTCGATAAGCACTAGAGCCCCACCGCTTCCTCAAGCTCCTCCAGCGAGCCGAACTCCTTCGGGAACAACCCAACCTGCCGCCCATCGCGCAACACCAACGTCAACGGCACCACCGCAGGCAGCCCCAACGCGCCCGCGAATGCATTCTCACTGTCCTGGTAACTCGGCACATCGACACCCAGATCCCCCAACAACGCCGCCCCATTCGCAGCGTTGCCATCCGCGTGCACACCCACCACACGCACGTCCGGGTGCGCCTTCGCCAGCGCGTCAAACAACGGCAACTCCGCGCGGCACGGCTCGCACCACCACGCCCACACGTTCACCACCGTCAAGCCCGACTCCGACTCCTGGCCCGACTCCCCACCCAAACACGGCAACGCGACGCCGGCCACAGTCGGGCCCGGGCAATCCGGGCGCTGCGCCACCTGCGCCGTCGTGGCGGGCTGGTTATCCGGCTGCGCCGGTTCCCCAGGTTGCAACAACTGCCACGCACCCCCAACCACCAGCGCCGACACCACCACAATCGCAGCGACGCTCGCAACCACCGACCTACTCGCGCTCACACCTGCTCCATCTCGCCCTTGACACGTTTCGCCGCCTCAGCAGGATCCGTCGGACCCTCCAGACCAAAGCTGGGACAATCGTACGCGATAGGGCAGACACCACACGCCGGCGACTTGGCATGACAGACCCTCCGGCCCTCAAAAATGATCCGATGCGAAAACATCGTCCACTCCGAAGGCTCAATCAACTCCGCCACAGCATGCTCAATCTTCACCGCGTTCGAGCCCAAGGAGGCGTCGATAAGCTTCAGCCTGTGCATCAAACGCTGAAAATGCGTATCGACGGTCAGCCCCGGCCTCCCAAACGCATTCCCCCGCACAACGTGCGCCGTCTTGCGCCCCACACCCGGCAAGCTCACCAAGTCCTCCAACGCGACCGGCACCTCACCCCCAAAATCCGACACCAACTTCTGCCCCAACCCAATCAAGTTCGCAGCCTTCGCGCGGAAGAAGCCCGTCGGGCGAATGATCTCCTCTACCTCCGCCTGCGACGCCGCCGCATAATCCGCCGCCGTCGGGTACGCCCGGAACAGCGCGGGGGTGACCTGATTCACCCGCACATCCGTCGTCTGCGCCGACAACACCGTCGCCACCAGCAGCTCCAGCGGGTTCGAAAAATCCAACTCCGCATGGGCATCAGGGAACGCTTTCGCCAGCGTACGATTAATCCTCCGCGCACGACGCTTCCGCGCCAACGGCGACTCCTCCCCCTTCAACACCGGATGCTTACCAGGGACCCGCCGCTGCTGCGGCGTCAACGAACCAGACATGCTTTCTCACCTTAACGGGGTAAGCGATACGATGGACGCATGGCAGTACTCTTAGTCGTCGCGATTCCCCTCATTCTCGGGCTGTTCACCATAGGAATGGAACACCTAGAGTCCGCAGTCGTCGACTAGTGGTACAGTTCCAGTGTGGTGTGACTCACGCACACTTCAAGAGCTAACGTGACAACCGACACGGGACTGTCACACCCGTCCACAAGGAGGATTCATGGAAGGCGCACACGAAATTCTCGCCCGCGCGGGCATATTTCAAGGCGTGGATCCCGCGGCCGTCGCAGCACTGATCCAAGACATGGAAACAGTCACATTCAACCGCGGCACCACCATTTTCGACGAAGGTGAACCCGGCAACCGCCTCTACATCATCATCAGCGGCAAAGTGAAGCTCGCCCGCCACGCCCCCGACGGACGCGAAAACCTCCTCTCCGTCATGGGCCCCTCCGACATGTTCGGCGAACTGTCCATCTTCGACCCAGGACCACGCACCTCCTCCGCAGTGTGCGTCACCGAAGTCACCGCGGCCACCATGGACTCCACGCTGCTGAAGAAGTGGATCGACAACCACCCAGAAATCTCCCAGCAGCTCCTCCGCGTCCTGGCCCGCCGTCTCCGCCGCACCAACGCGTCCCTCGCCGACCTCATCTTCACCGACGTCCCCGGCCGCGTTGCCAAAACCCTCCTCCAGCTGGCGAACCGGTTCGGCACCCAGGAAGGCGGCGTCCTCCGCGTCAACCACGACCTCACCCAAGAGGAAATCGCCCAGCTTGTCGGCGCCTCCCGCGAGACCGTCAACAAAGCCCTGGCAACCTTCGCCCACCGCGACTGGATCCGCCTCGAAGGCAAGTCCGTGGTCATCGTGAACACGGAGCACCTCGCCCGCCGCGCGCGGTAAGCTGCTGTTCTAGTTTTTGCCTGTTTTGTGAGCCCCCGGGCCTTCCCCGGGGGTTTTCTTCTGCCTGCTTGGGGGTAGGTCTGGCTGCGCGCAGGTTCCTGGACACCAAATTTCTGGTTTTGGGGAACGCTGCCAGCGTTTCCCCAGGTCGCTGGCGCCACGTGCAGGAATGTGGTGCCACTCCGGCCGACTCGAGCTACATAGGACACATCGCCCAATGGACTGCACATATAAACATGCAGGTACGAAAAGGGTTAGATATAAAACGGTGCGCCTTTTGTCACTGACGCCTCAAGGAGACGCACCAAATTCCATCGTCGGCAATCTGCGACCTGGGCTTTTCCAGACCACCCCTGTTGGAAATGGGGGAATTTGGTGCCACGCAGATTGGTCCAAGCACCAAATTCCCACGCTAAAACCCTACGAACTGGTGAAACGCAAAACTCGATCCCGAAACCCTGGAATTTGGTGCAGCGCCAGCCATGCAAAAGGCAACACAAAAGCCCTAGCTGCCAGCATCCACGACTCAGGCAACTAGGGCTCTAGAACTCAAAACACCAGGAACTAGTGTTCCTTCAGGTAACGCAGGGCGACGCGCGTGGACTGTTCGGCGGCGCCGCGGAGGACTGGGTCGACGTCGTCGTAGATGGCGTCGACAAGGGTGTTGATGTCTACGTCCTCGCCGTACTTCTTCAGAGCCTCACGGATTTGGTCGAGGCGCTGCTCGCGGCGGTCGATGTACTTGCGGGCGAAAGCAGAGAGGTCCGGGGCGTCGGGGCCGTGGCCTGGGAGCAGCGGGATGTTCTTGCCGCGGCGCTCCAGCATGGACAGCGTTTCCAGGTATTGGGCCAAGTCGCCGTCGGTTTCGGAGATCATGGTGGTGTGGCGGCCGGCGATGGTATCGCCGGTAATGATGCCTTCGAGCTGGTCATCTTCGACGTCGTGGGTGTAGACGAAGAAGCAGGTAGAGTCCGCGGTGTGGCCCGGGGTCGCAACGACCTGGATCTTGGGGGAGACGCCTTCGATGGAGATGATTTCGCCATCGGTGAGTGGCTCGGCGCCGTGGGTGTAGCGGGCGTCAAGAGCACGGATTGGGGCGCCGGTGAGCTGCGAGAAGCGGCGGGCGCCGTCGGCGTGGTCGTGGTGGCGGTGAGTCAGGAGGATGAGGGCAACCTTGTTCGCTTTAGACTGCAGGACGTTGAGGTGGCCTTCGTCTTCTGGGCCCGGGTCGACGACGATGCTGTACTCGTCTTCGGGGTCGCGCACAACCCAGGAGTTTGTGCCTTCGAGCGCCGCGTAGCTTGGATTGGGCGCTAGAACGACCGCGACGGATGCCGTTACAGGACGCAACTGACTATAAGCGGGATGCTGCATGCCACCCACCCTACCGCCTTGCACGCGGATTTTGCTGCGAAACAACGCGATTCCCCCGCTTAGGGGCACCGCGCGGTATCACTGCAGCTCGACGACGAGCTCCACTTCGACTGGGCTGTCGAGCGGCAGCACGGCAACGCCGACGGCGGAGCGGGCGTGGGCGCCGGCGTCGCCAAAAATGTCGCCGATGACGTCGGAGGCGCCGTTGATCACGCCGGGCTGGCCGGTGAAGGCCGGGTCGGAGGCGACGAAGCCCACGACTTTCACCACGCGCTTGATGCGCTCGAGGCCCACCAAATTATCGACGGCAGCTAACGCGTTGAGGGCGGCCTGCCGGGCGTAGCCGTAGGCGTCCTCGGCAGAGACGTCCGCGCCGACTTTGCCGGTGGCGGGCAGGGTGCCGTCGATAAATGGGAGCTGCCCGGAGGTGTGCACGTGGTTGCCGGTCTGCACCGCGGGAACGTAGGCCGCGACGGGCGCGGCGACGGCGGGCAGGGTGATGCCGAGTTCGGTAAGGCGCGCGGCCCAATCAGTGTGTGCCATGGCCTACTCCAGCGGGCGCTTCATGTAGGCGACGACGCTGTCCGGCGTCGGCCCTGGGGTGACGGTGACCAGTTCCCAGCCGTCTTCACCCCAGGTGTCCAGGATTTGCTTCGTGGCGTGCGTGAGCAACGGAACCGTTGCGTATTCCCATTTCGTCATGGCCTCTACCCTAGACGAATTCTAGAGGCCGATAATCTCGCGGCCGGCGACGAGGTGCTCGCCCCAGTCGTTGACCTGTGGGTTCTTGCGCAGGACGGCGCGGCGCTGACGCTCGGTCAGGCCGCCCCACACGCCGAACTCGACCCGGTTTTCGAGGGCCTCGGCGAGGCACTCGAGTTGGACGGGGCAGCGTCGACAAATTTCTGCGGCCTTGCGCTGCTCGGCACCTTGCACGAAGAGAGCGTCTGGGTCACCTGTGCGACAGATTGCACGAGTAATCCACTCCCCACGGTCAAACACAAGATCCCCAGCAGAGTTCACACGGCGCGGAATGGCGCGGGTGTCCTCGTACGTCGCGGTTCCAAGAGTGGCAGTCATGAATCGGTCTCCTTTCAAGCGGAGGCAAAGTATAATACTTAGACCCATTAAGCGCTTGTAAGTGTATTCACAGGGTATGCACCTTGTAAAATGCATCACATGAAAGGTGGGGGCGTCCTATTCACTCTCCCCCGCGTTTCATTTAAGGTAACGGTGTGACTGCACTTCGTTCCTTTGGAAACCTCCTGCTCGGCCTTTGCGCCGTTGCTCTGGCGATTGCCCTGTGTTTGGCGCCGGTCGCAGGCCTGACGGGCCTCGCGATTGCGCGCACCGCGAATACAATGCAGTCGAATCTGCTCGACCTGACACACGGCGATGTCCCCGGTGTCACGACCGTTACGGACGTCAACGGCACCCCCATTGCGTGGTTATACAAACAGCGTAGATACGAGGTTCCGAGCGAAAAAATTTCAGCGCATGTAAAACATGCGCTGGTTTCCACAGAGGATCGACGCTTTTATATGCACGACGGCGTTGATATGCAGGGCTTTGCGAGGGCCATGGTGACCAATGTGCTGGCGGGTGGGGTCGAGCAGGGGGCGTCGACAATTAATCAGCAGTACGTGAAGAACTACCTGTGGTTGGTTGAGGCAGGCAATGATGAGGAGGCGCAGGCGGCGACCGAGCAGTCGATCCCGAGGAAGCTGCGCGAAATGCGCATGGCCTCCGATCTGGACAAGACGCTGACGAAGGACGAGATCCTCACTCGCTACCTCAACCTTGTTTCCTTCGGAAACCACGCCTACGGCATCGAGGCCGCGGCCCGCATCTACTTCGACATCCCGGCCGCTGAACTGAACCCGCCACAGGCGGCGCTGCTGGTGGGGCTGCTGCAGTCCGTGGAGTACCTGAACCCGTACACGAACCCGGAGGGCGCGACGCAGCGCCGCAACACCGTGCTACAGAACATGGTGAACGAAGGCCACCTCACACAGGCGGAAGCGGACCGTTACGCGGCGTCCCCGCTGGGTGTGGTGGACAAGCCGAAAGGCCTGCCGGACGGCTGCATCACCGCCGGTGACGCAGGCTTTATGTGCGACTACGCCCTGCAGTACTTGGAAAGCAAGGGCCTGAGCATCGACGAGATCGAGCGCGGCTCCTACACCATCACCACCACCCTCGACCCGGCGGTGCAGGCCTCGACGGTGCAGGCGGTACGCAACAACGTCAACCCAGCCACCCACGGCGTGGCCGAGGTCCTCAACGTGATCCGGCCCGGCACGGACTCCCGCGACATCCTCGCGATGGCATCCTCGCGCTACTACGGCCTCGAGCTGGAGAAGCACCAGACGATCATGCCGCAGCCGACCTCCATGGTGGGCAACGGCGCCGGTTCCGTGTTCAAGATTTTCACGGCGGCTGCAGCGCTCGAGCAGGGCTACGGCCTCGACTCCATGCTGAACACCCCGGCGCGCTCCGTGGTCTACGGCATGGGCAAGGGCGGTGCCGCCGGCTGCCCGCCGGGCGCCTACTGCGTGGAGAACGCCGGCGTCTACCCGCCACAGATGACGCTACGCGACGCCTTAGCTCAGTCCCCGAACACCTCGTTCATCGAGCTCATCCAGAGCGTCGGCGTCACCCCAACAGTGGATATGGCGGTGCGCCTGGGCCTTCGCTCCTACACCGAACCCAATACGTTTGGCAACGGCCGCTCCGTCGCCCAAGCCGCGAAGGAAGAGAACATGGGCTCCTTCGTGCTGGGTCCAACCGCCGTGAACCCGCTCGAGCTGTCCAACGTGGGCGCCACACTCGCTGCCGGCGGCCGCTGGTGCGAGCCGAACCCGATCAAGAGCGTCGTGGATAAGCACGGGCAGGAAGTGTTCATCCAGCGCCCGCCGTGCGAGCAGGTCATCGACCCAGACATCGCCGGCGCGCTCGCCCTCGGCATGTCACACGACACTATCGACGGCACCGCCAAGGACGCAGCCGCCGCCTCCCGGTGGACCGCACCCGTCGCTGCCAAGACCGGCACCACGGAGTCCCACCAGTCCTCCGCGTTCCTCGGGTTCACCCGCGGGATGGCCGGCGCGCCGTACATTTTCAACGACGGCACCCAAACCACCCCGCTGTGCACCGGCCCAGTGCGTCAGTGCTCCGTAGGCAACCTGTTCGGCGGCAACGAGGCCGCGCGCACCTGGTTCCAGGCCGCCCACGGCGTGCCCGGCGCCGCGGCAGCGGGCCTGCCACCGACCAGTGCGACCTACACGCGCGGCACGAAGCAGTCGGCGCTCGACGCCGTCGTCGGCCTCCCGGCCGCCACCGCGAAGCAGCAGCTCCAGGCGCAAGGGTTCAACGTGACCACCCAAACCGTCTTCGGCAACGGGGCGCCCGCCGGCAACGTCATCGCAGCGATCCCCGCCAACCCCGCGCTCACGCAGGGCACCATGGTGACCCTCAACGTGTCCGACGGCAGCGCCGCCGCCCCCACCGCGTCACCGTCGGCGTCCACACCCCCGCCGACCAGCACGCAGGCCCCCGCCGTCGACTTCGACGGCATCCAGCAATCACTTAACGACGCCCGCGATGCGCTCACGAACGTCTTCCAATAAGGCTAACTAGCCCTAGCTCAGGCGGGCCTTGACCGCCGTGGAAAGCCGCTTGCCGTCAACACGGCCGGCGGCTTTCGCGTTCGCAGCCTTCATGACCTGCCCCATCTGCGCCATGGACTCGGCGCCGACCTCGGCGACGGCCTCCTCCACCAGGGCGTCAACCTCCTCGTCCGTGAGCTGGGCAGGCTGGTACGCTTCGAGGATTTCGGCTTCGTGGAGTTCGGCGTCGGCAAGCTCTTGGCGGCCGTTCGTGGCGTAAATCTCCGCGGACTCGCGGCGCTTCTTCACCTCGCGAGCAATAATCTTCAAGATCTCCGCATCATCCACCTCGTGCTTCGAACCCTCGGTCTCAGCGGTCTGGATGGCGGCCAGCAACATACGGATCGTGCCGGTGCGTTCCTTCTCCTTCGCCTTCATCGCGGTCTTCAGGTCTGCGCGCAGCTGTGCTTTCAATTCACTCATGTGGGAAAGCGTAGTCCATCTGTACGCTAGGACGCGTGAATACTTCCCTCAAACGCCTCACGCGTGCCGCCGGCGTCATCGCTGCGACCGGCATGGCCACCGCCGCGTACGGCGTGAGCCAGCTGAACAACTACCGCCTGAAGGAATACACCCTCCCCCTCCTCCCGCCCGGCACCCTCAAAGGACGCGACTCCTTCGACATCCTCCACGTCAGCGACCTCCACATGATCCCAGGCCAACGCGCCAAAGTCGCCTGGGTCTCCAGCCTCGCCGAACTCCAACCCGACCTGGTGATCAACACCGGCGACAACCTCTCCGACCCCAAGGGCGTGCCCTGGGTCTTCCAGGCCCTCGGCCCGCTCCTCGAGATCCCGGGTGCGTTCGTCTTCGGCACCAACGACTACTGGGCGCCCCGCCCCGTCAACCCCTTCAAGTACTTGCTTGGCACGAAGCGCGAGCCCTCCTACGTCGACCTCCCCTGGGAAGGCATGCGCGCCGCATTCCAGGAGCACGGCTGGCACGACGCCACACACCGCAGGCTCGAGTTCAAAATTAACGACGTCCGCCTCGCCCTCGCAGGCGTCGACGACCCACACCACAACCTGCACGACTACTCCACCATCGCCGGCGCCCCCAACCCCGACGCCGACCTCGCCATCGCGCTCCTCCACGCCCCCTACCGGGAAGTCCTCGACGCCTTCGAGCGCGACGGCTACCAACTGGCGCTATCCGGCCACACCCACGGCGGCCAGATCTGCCTACCTGGCGAGCGCGCCATCGTCACCAACGCCGACATCGACCGCGAGCGCGCCTCCGGCCTCCACCGCTTCGGCCGCATGTGGATGGAAGTCTCCAACGGGCTGGGCACCTCCAAGTACGCCCCCGTACGGATCTTCTGCCCGCCATCCGCAGCACTCCTCCACATCACGGAGCGGCCCTGACCACGGCTTTTGTTTTTCGCGGGCACAGGAGTAAAGTAACCAGGTGCCCACGGGATATGGCGCAGCTTGGTAGCGCGCTTCGTTCGGGACGAAGAGGTCGCAGGTTCAAATCCTGTTATCCCGACCAATAGAAACCCCGCCGCTTTCGCGGCGGGGTTTCGCGTTGCTCAGGTGGGCTTGGGACCCGCGCACCACATTCCTTGTTTTTGGGAAGCACCGTCGGCGTTTCCCCAGGTCGCCAAGGGGCAGGGTGGGAATTTGGTGTCCCCCCAACCGGGGCGAGTGCCAAAGGACGCAACGCAATTTGGATTAGACGTATAAACCTGCAGGTCCAAAAAGGCCTACTTTTTGGAAGATGCGTCCTTTGGCACTGGCTCACCATCCTTGGAGGATCCGAGGACGGTCATGCCGTGGTCGAAGCCCTCGGACTGGCATGCCTGGACGATCAGGGAGATCGCCAGGCCGCCGACTGCGATGGCTCCAAACGCGATAGCAACGGGCTGCAGCTGACGGGCGTCGACGCCGAACTGCCTGTTAATGGCGGCAATCTGGCCCTCGAACCCGCGGCCTACGTGGCGCAGGGAGTCGTTGAACTGCCCAAGAGCGGCGTTGATCTGGGTCTGCATCGTGTTCGCAACGCCAATGCCAACTGCGGCGGCGAGCCCGATTGGCAGCAGCCAGAGGATCGGGCTGTTGAGCGCGAACATGTTGGACATGCAGCGCTTGAAGCCGTCGGCAGATGAATCGGCGGGAGCGGGAGTAGGCGTAGAAGGCGCAGGCGTTGTCGGACTCGTGGTAGTGCCACCCTTCGCGATGACCCCCACGACTGTTTTCACCTCGTACGTTGCGCCCGTGGCGGTGGTGACGGTGACTGGAATGTCAACCTTCTCGCCAACTTCGGCGGAGGCGGGTGGGGTGACCAGCAGATCACCCGAGGCGGACACGGAGGCCCGCCACCCGGTCGGCAGGGCGCCGAGCTTGTAGGTGTTGCCGTCGGTGTGGCCGCTGATCTTGATGGACGTCGGCACGCCCGGCGCGGTGATGGCCGGCGGGTACGACGGTGCTGGCGCGATAGGTACAGAAGGAGCAGTCGGAGTGGCAGTCGGGGACGGCTCCGGCGCCGCAGTCGCGGAAGAAGTAGGTTCAACTGGCCCGGTCGGCACGTTGGCCACGGTGAAGACGGCCTGGGTGGTGTAGGCCTCGCCGTGGGCTGGGGTGACGGTGACAGGGACGCGGATCCAGGCGCCTGGGGTGGCGGACTTCGGCGCGGTCGCGGTAACGGTGCCGTGCTCGTCGACGCTGACCTTCCAGCCATTGACCCGGTCGGGTACCGAGTAGCGGTTGCCGTCGGTGGCGTTGGTTGCAGGCTGAGTACTCGTCTCGCCGGGTAGGACGGAGGCGGAGGCGTAGCTGACGTGCGGGGATTCGTCGGTTTCCTTGATGGCCGCGAATGCCGGAACGACCAGGATGGCTCCGTCGGTGTAGGTGACCTGAACGGGGATGAGGATGGAGTCGCCGGGCTTGGCGTCGGCTGGTGGCGTCGAGAAGACGCGGCCGTGCTCGTCGACGGTGGCGGTCCAGCCCGGGATGGTTGGCTTCCACTCGGGGTCGATTTCGAAGGTGGCGTCGGAAGGAACCTTGGAGCCCTCGTGGAGAGGGACCTCGTCGGTTGCGCCCGGTTCCTGGACGACCTTGCCGTAGGTTGGCACGATGTGGCCGACGCCGACCTCGATGATGCGCTTGACCGGGGTCTTGGTTGTCGTGGTGTGTTCGACTGGGTTGCCGACGACGTGGCCGTCGACAAGCTGCCAGGTCTTCTCCGTGATGGTTTGGCCGTAGGAGCCTTCCTGGATGGTCTTGACCACGCCGGCGGGCAGGCTGTCTACCTGGCGGATTTCGGTCTCGAACGGCACGGGGGTGTGGATGGTCTCGCGTAGCTCTGTCTGCTTGGATTCCTTCTTGGTGCCGACCAAGATGACCTGGTCCTCGGCGTCCACGACCTGTGGTTTCTGCGCGATGCCGTCGATAATTTTGTAGGAGATCCTGCCCACCTTGCCGCGCTGTGCGACCTTGTGGGTGCCGGCCTCGAGCGTCGGGTCTTCCCGGATGATGACGCGGTACGGCGTCTCTTCAGACCAGTGGATTTCCGGCGTGACGCCCGGCCTTTCCTTGGTGCCAACGCGCACGATGCGGTCCTGCGGGTCCGCGATGCGCGTCTGCTCGATGCGTGTGCTGACCACCTCGGAGTTCGTGATGGTCCTGGTCGTGTTCACTTTGTCGGTGCCGAGCACGCCGGGGTGTTCGGCGTCGACGACCTGCGTGCCTACGTCGAGTGTGGGGTCGAAGACGATCTGCGTCTCAAACGGCACGATGACTTCGTACTCGGTGTTGATGTCGAAGGAGACGTCAGGCGCGGGCTCCCTGACCACGACGAACGCGGCGGTGACCACGTCTTTCGAGCCGTCCTGGTAGGTGACGGGGACGGGGACGTTGAGGTGGTCGCCAGACTCGGCGTCCTTCGGCGGGGTCGCGGTGACAACGCCCGCGTCGTCGACGCGGAGCTTCCAGCCGTCGAGGCTCGCGGGCACGCTGAACGGCGTCTTTTCCGCGAGGTCGCGGGCAGGGATGCGGGTGGGCTCGGTGATCTCAGATCGCTTGTCGACGCCCGGCTTCGCCTCCTGCTGCTCGTATCGCGGCTCGTAGACGGCGCGCTGCTCACCGAGGACGACCACGGTGGCGACGATGATGGCGGTCGTGCCGTCCTTATAGGTCACGCGCACCGGGATGTCCGCGGAGCTGCCCGGTACGGCGCGCTCGCTGACCGGGGTGGTGATGGTACCCGTCTTCGGGTCGATCTTGACCTGCTCCCACCGCAGGTTGCGCGGCGGAGCGATGTAGTGCTTGTCCTTCGGGTCCGTGATCAGGGCGAACTTCGGCTCCGAGATGTCCCGGACGCTTCCAGTGTCCAGCTTGCTCGTGACCGTGGTGCCCGGCTTGCCCGACTTGGTCTGGTACCGCGGGTTGTTCATGCCCTTGTCGTCGCCGACGACGGTGAACGCCGCCGGGACGTCCGCCTCGGAGCCGTCCGGGTAGCGGACGTGGATGTCGATGATCGCCTGGTCACCGGGCCGCGCATCCTTCGGCGGAGTCGCCGTGACCACGCCCTTCTTCGACACGTCGAACGTCCAGCCGTCCGGGAGTTGCTCCGGCAGGCTGTACTTCGCCTTCATCGGGTCCGCCAGCAGGGTGCTGATCATCGAGGAGACCGGCAGCCCGGGCTTGGTGAAGCTCTGCGGGTAGTTCGCAACGTCGGTGCCCGTACCGTCGCCGATCACGTTGATGGTGGCGGTGGTTTCCTGCGGCACAGCGCCGCTGGCGTAGTGGGTACGCACCGGCACCGTGATGTAGGCGCCCGGCAGCGCGGTGTCCGGGATGGTGACGGTCAGCTCGCCGGTGGTGGCGTCGAGGGTGACGTTCCAGTCGCCGACTTTGTACTGTTGGGAGCCATTAGGGAAGGTGTAGCGGTTCGGCGTTTCGTCGTGCGCGTTGCCGCCGAGGCCAACCTTCGGCACGGTCGGCGTGAGCGTCATGCGGTCTGCCACCTCACCCGAGGCCGAGCCATACGACGGCACTTTCACGTCCGAGAACACCTGGAAGGACACCGGAGCTTCGTCGGTCGTACCGTCCGGGTAGGTCGCCTTCACCACGGGTTTGATGGTGGTGAAGTTCGGCACGGTTGCCTTCGCCTTCGCGGTGACGGTGCCTTCCTTATCGACTGTGACGTTCCAGCCGTCTTTGTCGGAGGGGGCGTCGATAAGCTCGAATTTCTTCGGCTTGATGACGTCCCCCTTGCCCAGCACCCGTGTCAGGCTCGCCTTGGCGGTAAGTGTTGTGTTTTGGGCGCCCTGCACTGGCTCCGCGGGGTACTCGAGGTTGGTCTGCTGCGTGTGATTCGGTTCGACGACCACGAGCAGCGGGATGGCGTCCTTGGAGCCGTTCGAGTAGCGTACATGCACCACAGGCTGCGCAAACGTCCCAGGGGTCGGCTTATCGACGCCCTCCGGCGCCGTCATGATCACCCTGTAGTCGCCCTTTTCCTCGTCGGCGAACTTGGCGGTCCAGCCGTCGTAGACGAGGCTCTCGTCGAGGGCGATGGTGGCGTCGAACTTCTCTTTCAGGTCGGCGAGGGTGTGCCCGTTTGCGTCGGGAAGCTCCTCGAAGACAATCGCATCCTTTGAGATCCCGGAGGTGATGTTGACCTCAGACCTGGTGAACTGCGGATCGTGGTAAAGCGTGTCATCCACGCTGATCGCGTGCGAGCTGAGCTCGTTGGCGGTGTTGTAGCGTGGCAGCGCAATGGAGCTGGCCGTTACCCCAACCCTTGTATCTTCGTACGCGTGGTTCTGAGCGATAGCCTCGAGCTCCTCGACACTGCGCGGCAGCGCAACCGCGGTAAACGTGAGGCCCTGGAGGCCGTCGAGCTCGGCGTCGTCGGCGAACTTCGGCCAGGTAAGGAAGAAGTCGGAGCCATCGCGCGTGATGGTGACGTGCTCGAGCACCTTGCCGCTGCCGTCCGCGACCTGTATGCGCAGACGATCCAGGTCGCGTTCCGTGAACATCCCACCGGCGGAGGCGATTTTGACCTTCTCCCCCGGCTTGATCACAGCTTTCGAAATGTGTTCCCAATCAAGTTTGAGGGGGACGCATTCGTCTGTCTCGCTCGGCCAGGGGTTGGCGTTCGCGTCCGCTTGAAAGTTTTGGCTTTCGAAAAACCGGTGGTCAGAGTCTTCCTTTGTGTAGGACCCTTTCCACGCAAAGGTGAGGCCTTCCGGGCTCAGGGCTTGTTGCTGGAACTGTTCCGTGAAGGGAAACGCGCCGTTCAAGTTGCGCTGAATTCGGGAAGCGGTAATCTCCGCGGACTCAGCAGTGTTGTTCACCGTGAACGGGTTACCGCCATCGAGCTTCTCACCCGCGGGAACAACTCCTAGCTCGCCGACTTCGACTGGAACAGGCCCGCTGTCGCTAAACCCTGTATCTGTGAAGGTGCGCTGCTTGTCCGCGTTGAAGTGCAGCTGGATGCCGAACTCAGTTGCGCTCTCGGAGTGCTCACCAGGGTTGAGCGCGTCAAACCTGAAACCTGCAACGTCCTTGCCGTCATCGGCCTTCTCCAGCACCACTCGGCAGGCATCATCGCCCAGCCCCTCTGACTTCGCCTGCTGCTCAGCGTCGATCACCGCACCGGTGTATGCCAGGTTCTCCTGGGCATGCGCGACAGGGGTAGGCGCGACCACGGCGGCACTCCCCAACGCGAGCGCGATCGCAGACGTTACGGTAACTCCAACACGTACATTCCGACGCCCCGCGCCCGGAAATGTGCCTTGCATGTGGCAGTCCTTCACTTTTCACAACGATTTTTTCACAACGCTTGGTGAGTAATAGCGTAATTCGCGCTGTGCGCTACGTACACTCTTAACGTTGCATAAGTGGCAATAAGTGAAGGCCCCGCCAGCCGAAGCCGACGGGGCCTTCCCCATCCCTAACCCCTTTCTTGCCCACAATGGGCGAAAGGAGACCACTCAATCCAAGCCCCTATTACTTGAAATGAGCATCGCTAGATTAACACAAACCCATCCGAAAGTAGGAACCATGTCCGTGTGCTCGGATTATTCCTCCACGTGAACCGCAACGTCACGTCGCTGCGGTACTCCGCCCAGCAGCCCGACCGCCGCGACGAGCGTGCTCATAGCGATACCAATCCATAGTGCCTGCGCAGAGCCGTTATTGCCCGCGCTCGAGAGCGACGCGGCCAGCCAGTGCATCGGCATCGCCGAAGAAAGCGCCTCGAGGACCCCACTAACAGGGGCAGCCGCGGCGGCTTTCCAAACCCACCCGACTACCCCCATCTGAAGAATTATCAGGATTGCGGCAACCAGACTCCCCCATCCGCGGCCAAACAGCGCCGCGAGCGCCGTCGTCACACCAACGGAGGCGGCCGCACCGCACAGCAGCGCGAGAGCCGCGATCCCCAGAGCGGCCGGGCTCAGGTTGTGGCCGAGGATGAACACCAGCACCCAGCCAGCAACCGCCAGGAGCACGACGCCCAGCGCCAGCGCCAGCCAGCGCCTCGTGCGGGACAGCCACGCCGCCGCGGCGACGCCAACACCGCCCAGCCCCACGAGCGCCGCGACCAGCATCGCCGCGACCGGTGCCAGCGAGGACTCCTGCGGCTCCTGCGCCTCCGCACCCGCCTGGGCCGCCGCCGGCGCCGGGAGCGCGCCACGCACCGCCCGGATCTGGTCAGCGGTCAGGTTCGCCATGTGGTCAATCTTTGCGACGCCCTCATCAAGCTGAGCGATACCGCCGACCGCGCCCTGCGCCTCGTTATTGAGCTGAGTCAGTCCACTCGCCAGCTGCTGGGCGCCGTTCGTGGCCGTGTAGACGCCGTCGTGGTAGGCGTAGCCCGGCACCGCTAGCTGGTTGGCTACCTCGCGGGAGCCGTCGCGCAGCTTGTTCATCTGCGCGACAACCTCCGGCGGCAACTGGGCATTGTCCGCCTGGACCTTCAGTTGTTGAAGCTGCTCGCGTGCAGCGATGACGTCCGGGTCCTTGGAGGCCTTCGTCGATACGAGGGCGCGGTCGATGGCAGCGGTGACCTGGCCACGCACCGCGTCGAAGGCCGTGGCCTGCTCAACCACCTGGCCAATCGCGTCCGCGACCTCCGTCGCGCCACCCCCGAGCTGGCCCGTCGCCGCCTGTAGCTGCACCATCCCTGCCGACAACTCCTGCGCACCAGCCTGCGCCTGGGAGATCGCGGCGACGAGTTCGTCGGCGCCGCCGGTGAGTTGGGAGGTGCCGTCGACAAGCTCTTTGGTGCCCTGCGTGAGAAAGCCCGCCTGCGTGTTGGCCTCCCCCGCCGCGCGGCGCGCCTCGTTCGGGTTGCCCTGATCCGACGGCAACTGCGGCGCGCTGGCATCCCCCTGCGTGGACATCCAAGTACTCACCGGGCTCAACGGCAGGAACGCCGCAACAATACACACCAACAACACACACAACACGCGCCACTTCATGGTGCACAATGTAACCCCTGCAACTGCATGAATGCTGGAAGGCACACCGCACGCTCCCAAAGATGTTGTGGCCTTGTCCAAGCTTGTTGCTACCCTTTAAAGCAACTGACAGTTTTCAAATCCCAAACTCAGAGAGGGTTCACCATGGCACTACCTCTCGTGCTCGCATTCGTGGCCGCGACAGTTCCGCTATCGCCGCTGCTCGTGCGAGTTTTCGACAGGAAAGCAGGCTGGCCGCTGGCGCTCCTGCTGTTCGCCGCAGCGGTCACGCTGGGCCGCGAATTTCCTAACATTTCCCAAGGCAACGTGGAAACGTGGTCCCTTACGTGGGCCAACGACATCCTCGGGCCCGGCACCGAAATCGCGTTCTCACTGCGCGCGGACGGCCTGAGCATCTTCTTTGCGTTGCTCGCGCTCGTCATTGGCGGCATTGTCCTTATATATTCGGCCGCATACCTGCCGAAGCGCGAGGGCAACACCAGCTTCTATACCATCATGACGGCGTTTACCCTCTCGGTGCTGCTGCTCGTGCTTGCGGACGACACCGTGCTCCTCTTCATCGGCTGGGAGCTCGTCTCGATCGCGTCCTTCATGCTCATCGCCCGCTCCGGCTCCGGCGGCGAGGCCGGCTCCTACCGCACGCTCATCCTGACCTTCTTCGGCGGGCTGACGCTGTTGGCGGGCCTGGCGGTCGTCTCCGTCGCGGCAGGAACGACGCAGCTCAGCGCAGTGCTCGCGTCGCCGGTCTGGGCGCAGTCGCCGGGGCTGACCACCACGGTGGCACTGCTCATCGGCTTCTCCGCCTTCACCAAGGCCGCGCAGTTCCCCTTCCACTTCTGGCTGCCTGAAGCCATGGCGGCAGCCACGCCAGTCTCCGCGTTCCTGCACGCGGCGGCAGTGGTCAAGGCGGGCGTCTACGTCCTGCTGCGCTTCTCCACCATCTTCCACGACGTCACCGCGTGGAACACGCTGCTGCTGGTCACCGGCCTGTTTACCGCGCTGATGTCGGCAGCCTTCGCCATTACGAAGACGGACCTGAAGCACCTGACGGCTTACTCCACGGTTTCCCACCTGGGTTGGATCGTCGCGGCGATCGGCATCGGCACCCCGGCGGCGCTCGCCGCCGCGATGGTGCACACGCTGGCCCACGCGCTGTTCAAGTCCTCCCTGTTCATGCTCATCGGCGTCATTGACCACCAGGCCGGCTCCCGCGACATCCGCCGCCTCGGCCAGCTGTACAAGCAGCTGCCGTTCACCTTCGCCTCCACCTGTGTGGCCGCGGCCTCCATGGCCGCCATCCCGCCACTGTTCGGCTTCATTTCGAAGGAATCCATCCTCACAGCGTTCGACGCCACAAGCTTCGGCCCGCTGCTGCTCGCCGTCGCGGGTCTTGCCGCCCTACTGACCTTCATCTACTCGGCGAAGATCGTCTTCGGCGCATTTATCGACGGCACCAAGCCCATGCCGCACGTCACCGAAGCGCCCGTCGCGCTCTGGCTGCCAGCCGCGCTGCCCGGCCTGACCTCCCTGGTCCTGCCGTTCACGCTCGGCTGGGTAGACAACCCGATCAACGCGGGCGTGCGCACCATCACTGGCGACACCGAGTTCCACTCGCACCTGGCACTGTGGCACGGCCTGAACGCGCCATTCATCGTCTCGCTCATCGTGCTCGTGCTGGGTGTTTGCTTCGTCCTCTTCGTGCGCAAACCGTTCTTCGCGGCCGTCGAGAACAAGCAGCTGCTGCCAACCAGCGGCAATGACCTACTCAACGCCATGGTCCGCGGGCTTTCCAAGGTGGGCCGCTGGCTCGGCGCGATGGCGGACACGTTCAACCCGTCGCGCCACCTGCTGCCACTCGTGCTGTGCATCCTCGTCCTGGGCGTCAGCACCGCCGTGCTCACCCAGGGTGTCGACGGCATGCCGCTCGCCCCACGCGCCGAGGGCATCGACGTGTGGTGGGACCTCATCCCATTCGCCATCATCGCCCTGTCCGTCATCGGCCTGGTGCGCACCCGCTCCCGCCTCGCCGCGGCGGTACTGCTGGGCACCACCGGCGTGGGCATGACACTGCAGATGCTCATGCTCGGCGCACCCGACGTGGCGCTGACCCAGTTCCTCGTCGAGTCGCTGACCGTCGTGATCATCATGGTGGTGCTGCGCTACCAGCCACGCACCTTCCCCAAGACCCCGACCTCACGCAAGGTCTTCGCGGCCGTCGTCGCTGCCATCGCCGGCGTGGTCGCCTTCCTCGGCGTCTACGCCCTGCTGGGCCGCCACGACCGCTCCGACCTGGCACTGTGGTACCTCACCGAGGGAGGAAAGATGACCAGCGCCGACAACATCGTCGCCGTCATCATCGTTGAGTTCCGTGGCTTCGATACCCTCGGCGAGCTCTCCGTGCTCGGCATGGCGGCAGTGGTCATCGCGGCCGTCGTCCAGTCCATGCCACGCCACATGTTCGAGGCCGGCACCCGCCCACGCCCATTCGGCCAGTCGCAGCTCAACTCGCTGCCACTGCGCAAGGCGTCTGCGCTCGTCGTACCGATCCTGGCGCTGCTGTCCGTCCTCATCTTCTTCCGTGGCCACACCGCGCCCGGCGGCGGCTTCGTCGCAGCGCTCGTACTGGCCACCGCGTTCGGCCTCAACTACCTGTCCCGTGGCGCGGACGCGTACGTCGTCAAGCAACTCACCCCGATCAGGCTGACGGGCTGGGGCATCATCATCGCCATCAGCTCCGGCTTCCTCGGGTTCCTCGAAGGCGGCTTCATGTACGCCATCCACGGCACCATCGCTGGGGAGCACATGACGACGTCCCTCATCTTCGACTTCGGCATCTACCTCGCCGTGCTCGGCATGGTCACGCAGGCGCTCAACGCGCTCGGCGGCTACCTACGCCCCGGCACCGAGATTTCCGACCTCACCTACACCCGCGGCGGCGAGAACCCGCTGCCGGACGTGCCAGAGCCAGAGGCGCCCGCCGAGCCTGTCGACGCCCACCCAGCCCCACTCAACCCCGCGGAAAACCCGCGCCCAGTTACCACGAAGGAGCTGTAAACCACATGGTCATGGCACTTACCATCGCGGTCCTGGTTGCAGGGTCCGTCTACATGATCCTGCAGCGCGGCATGGTCCGCATCATCTTCGGCATGTCCCTGTTCGGGCACGCCTCCAACCTGACGCTGCTTGCCACCGGTGTCGGCGCCTGGCGCGGCGAGGCATTCCCCTCCCGCACCGAATTCGCCGACTTGTCCGACCCACTCCCGCAGGCCTTCGTGCTCACCGCCATCGTCATCGCCATGGCGACGACCACGATCCTGCTCATGCTGGCCTCACTCGGCAAGGATGACGACACCATGGATAACCCGACCGGCGTCGCAGGCACCTACGACCTGATGCGCCTGAGCCCGTCCGCGCTATCCACCGCAGGCCGCACCGCGCGCCTCAACCCGAAAAAGATGAACAACACGGAAGGAGCACCACGCGCATGAGTGCGGACGCAATCCTCCCAGTCTTCGTCGCGCTGCCACTCATCATGGCGGCGGTGACAACGCTCAGTCCCTGGAAGCGCGGCAACGACGCCCTGGGCCTCATCATCCCCGCCATCAACCTCGGCCTGGCCATTTGGCTGTACAGCTACACCGCCGAGCACGGCACCATCTCCCACGTCATCGGCCTGTACCAGGGCGGCGTCGGCATCTCCTTCGCCGCCGACCAGTTCTCGGCCATCATGCTGATCACCACCATGATCGTGGCGCTGACCTCCAACTGGTTCGCCAGCGTGGCCGGTGAAACCCAGGCGCGCTACTTCACGCCGCTGACCCTGGTGCTTATCACCGGTGTCTCCGGCGCACTGCTCACCGCGGACCTGTTCAACTTCTTCGTCATGATCGAGGTCATGCTGCTGCCGTCCTACGGCCTCATCGCCATGACCGGCACCCGCAACCGCCTGCTGTCCGCCCGCACGTTCGTGCTGGTGAACCTGGCGGCGTCGACACTGCTCGTGATGGGCGTGGGCTACATCTACGGTGTTGCCGGCGCCGTCAACATCGCCGCCCTGCGCGGCGCCGCGGCCGGCAACGGACCGATCACCGTGGCCACCGGCCTGGTCGTCATCGCCATCGCCGCCAAAGCCGGCGTCTTCCCGGTCCATACCTGGCTGCCACGCACCTACCCCTCCACCAGTGCCGCCGTCATGGGCCTGTTCTCCGGCCTGCACACCAAGGTGGCCGTCTACATGCTCTTCCGCATCTGGGTGGTCATCTTCGACATGGACGCGCGCTGGAACGCACTGATCATCGTCATCATGGTGATCTCGATGCTCATCGGTGGCTTCGCCGGCCTTGCTGAGCACACCATGCGCCGCGTCCTGGGCTACCAGATGGTCAACGGCATGCCGTTCATCCTCATCATGCTGGCCTTTACTAACGACGACGCCCGCTACGCCCTCGCCGCCGGCCTCATGTACACGCTGCACCACATGATCACCATCGCAGCACTCGTGCTCAACGTCGGTGCCATCGAGGAAACCTACGGCACCGGCACCATCTCGAAGCTGTCCGGCCTCGCACGCCGCGACCCGCTCACCTCCGCCGTCTTCGTCGCCGGCGCGTTCTCCATCGTCGGCTTCCCGCCGTTCTCCGGCCTCTTCGGCAAGGTCACCATCGTGCTCGCCGCCGCTACACCCGGCGACTGGCGCTCCTGGGTGGCAATCACCACCATCATCGTCGCGTCCTTCGGTGCGCTGCTGTCCATGATGCGCGTCTGGAAGCGCGTCTTCTGGGGCCGCCCAATGCAGCACTACCCGAAGGCCCTCAACGTCCGCGCGAAGCTGCTCGCACCGTCCGCGCTGCTCATGTTCATGTCCCTCGGCATGTTCATCGGTGCCGGCCCACTCTGGGCAGCCAGCACCGCGGCCGTCGACAGCCTTCTCGACGTCGACTCCTACACCACCGCCGTCCTCGGCGACGACGCCATCGGCATCCCCGATGTGGACACCCTCCAAGGAGGTAACTAACCATGCTGCAACGCTTCGTACACGGCGTGGGCTACACCGCCTGGCTCATCAAAGAAATCTTCGCCTCCGGCTTCAGCGCAGCCGCCGCCGCGTTCAAGCCCAACACCGGGCTGGACCCGATCATCATCTACTACCCGCTGCGCCTGACCACCGACTGGCAGATCTTCTGGTACTCCACCTCCATCACCGTCACCCCGGGCACGCTGTCCCTCGGACTGCGCTACCCCGCCCAGGAAGGCGGCCCGATCGTGTTGCTGGTGCAGGCCGCGTTCGGCAGCGACCCTTTAGAGCAGATCGCCGGCCTCATCGACATGGAAGAGCGCATCAACCCGGCAGTCAAAGCCACCCCGCTGGACCCCGCATCCATCGGGTGGGACCACTACGTGGACCTCGGCGACCCCGACGACCACACCCTGCCACCCGCGGAAAGGATGGACTAGAACATGTTTGAAACGATCCTCATGGGCTGCGTCATCGTCATGGCGCTCAGCCTGCTCGTCGGCCTCGGTGGTCTGATCCTGGTCAAGGACGAACTCTCCCGCGCCGTCATGGCCGACCTCATCTTCTACGCCATGGTCACCATCTTCCTCGTCTGGTCCATCTGGACCCAGACCATGATCGGCTACGAAATCGCCATCCTCGCAGGCCTCGTCTGTGGCGTTATCCCGACCATCTCCATGGCCCGCATCATCACGAGAGGACGCCGCTAATGACCATCATCGAAATCATCGTCGCAGCGCTCGTCATCGTGGCCACCCTACTGGTGGTCGCCACCGCGCTCCTGCAGCTGCGCGCCCCCGACGCACTGACCCGCGCGAACCTGCTCGGCCCAACCGTCTGCCTCGCCTTCCCGATCCTGGTCGTTGCCAAGCTGATCTGGTCCTGGTCCACCACCGGATTCGACCTCAACGACTTCCTCCGCGCCATCATCGCCATCGCCGGCGTATGGATCGTCGGCTCCGTCGGCTCCTTCATCATGGGCCGCACCCTCTACGGCGTGACCGTCTCCGATAAGCGCGACCGGCACCCGAACCGGCCAAACTACCGGATTTAGGTTCCGTTTTTTGGGGGGTGGCGCCCAAAACCATTCATAGCGTGGGCTTAAAGGAGTGCGATGCAGGTCGCGCATTTTCACCCGCCCGAGCCGGTTTTCGGTGACCAGCATCGCACTCCGTTAACACCTCGACACGAACAAAACGCTTGGGGTGGTGCCGTGTCTGTACCCCAAAAACGCCTAAACCCGCCGGGACGTCACCGTCCTGGCGGGTTTAAATCGTTAAGGGTTACTTCTGCTGCGCAGCGCGCTTAGCAGCAAGGGACTCGCGAACCTTGGTCTCCAGGTCAGCGTCGACCTTGCCCCAGTACTCGTAGACGCGCTCCTCGATCTCCTTGTTGGTGATCGCCATCATCTTGTTCGTGATGTTGTGCACGAAGCGTTCCTTGGCGGCGTCGTCGAAGACGTCGCGGTAGAGGGTGCCGGCCTGGCCGAAGTCGTCATCCTCAGCGTGCTTGACGTAGGCGGCGCGCACCAGGTCGGTGCCCTCCGGGTCCGGGTTGATGTACAGGTTCTCGGCGAGGCCGAGGTCCTGGCCGCTCGCGGAGGTTTCGCCGTCGTCGAGGTAGCCGGCGCCCTTCTCGTAGGAGTTCGGGCTGTAGTTTGGTTCGTTCTCTTCGTTGAAGAAGTATGCCATGGAGCCGCGCTCTGCGTAGGTGTTCACCTCGTTGATCGGGCGGTTGACCGGCAGATCCTTGTAGTTGGCGCCGATGCGGTAGCGCTGCTGGTCAGCGTACGCAAAGACGCGAGCCTGCAGCATACGGTCCGGGGACAGGCCAATGCCTGGGACCAGGTTGGCTGGGTCGAGTGCCAGCTGCTCGATC
Source organism: Corynebacterium sp. NML120713 (assembly GCF_001875735.1). NCBI lineage: Bacteria > Bacillati > Actinomycetota > Actinomycetes > Mycobacteriales > Corynebacteriaceae > Corynebacterium > Corynebacterium sp. NML120713. Next base: position 14,258 of record NZ_MLCR01000016.1, on the reverse strand, counting down.
TGGGCGTGGAAGTTCTTCGGGTTGCGGTTGAGGACGAAGTAGCCGACGTCGATAAGCGGGTAGTCCTTCTGCGACCACGTCTTGGTGAGGTCGAACGGGTTGAAGCGGTAGTCTTTCGCTTCCTCGAACGGCATGATCTGGACCTTGACGTCCCAGATTGGGTAGTCCCCCTCCTTGATGGCATTGAAGAGGTCCTCGCGCTGGAAGTCCGGGTCCGTGCCGGCCTTCTCGGTGGCTTCTTCGTCGGTGAAGCATTCCCAGCCCTGGCGGGTCTTGAAGTGGTACTTGACCCAAACTGGGGTGCCTTCCTCGTTGATCCACTGGAAGGTGTGGGAGCCGAATCCGTCCTGGTGACGGGAGGTCTTCGGAGTGCCGCGGTCGCCGAGCAGGTAGGTCACCTGGTGAGCAGATTCAGGGGTGCGGGTCCAGAAGTCCCACTGCATCTCGTCATCGCGCAGGCCGGAGTTCGGCTGGCGCTTCTGGGAGTGGATGAAGTCCGGGAACTTGATGCCGTCGCGCAGGAAGAACGTCGGGGTGTTATTGCCGACAATGTCGTAGTTGCCGTCTTCGGTGTAGAAGCGCAGCGCAAAGCCGTGGACGTCACGCCAAGTGTCTGGGGAGCCTGCCTCACCAGCAACGGTGGAGAAGCGTGCAGCCATCGGGGTGACGGTGCCAGGCTGGAAGAGCTTCGCCTTCGTGTACTTGGACACGTCCTCGGTGATGTGCAGCTCACCGAATGCTCCGTGGCCCTTCGCGTGTGGAATACGTTCGGGGACATTCTCGCGGTTGAAGTGCGCAAGCTTCTCGATGAGGTGAATGTCATCCAGGACATTCGCGCCCTGACGGCCCTGCGTAACACTCACGTTTTCCGATGGGACGGGCTGGCCACTGAGCTGGGTGGTTTGACCCTTGCCCGCTGGACGTTCGCCGTTCGAAAGGATGTGGTCTACGTTCTTCTCTGCCATTGTTAGTCCCTCCTTATTGTTAGGGTTCGATTTATACAGTACGCGAATATCAGAGTGGCATCAAGGGTTTTTCCAATACTGGTACCCTTTTTATTCGTGAACAGCAGCGATAGCCAGTACGTCACCGACCTCGCCCTCCGGGCAGGTCGGGGCGACAAAGCTGCCCTCACCGACTTCATCGCCGCCACCCAAGACGACGTCTGGCGCCTCCTCGCCCACCTCGCAGGACACGACGCCGCCGACGACCTCACCCAGGAAACCTACCTGCGCGCCCTCGGCGCCCTCCCACGCTTCGCCGGCCGCTCCACCGCCCGCACGTGGCTCCTCTCCATCGCGCGCCGCACCTGGATCGACTCCGTGCGCCACGACCGCAGCCGCCCGCGCGCCACCAACAGTGACTACGACGACGTCGCCAACCAACAGCCCAGCACCGACGACCCGAACCTGTGGCCCGAAGTTATCGACGCCCACAACCTCCTCAACGAACTCGCCCCCGACAGGCGCGAAGCCATCGTCCTCACGCAAGTGCTCGGCTACAGCTACGAGGAAGCCGCCAAAATCGCTGGCGTGCGCATCGGGACCATCCGCTCCCGCGTCGCCCGCGCCCGAAAAGACATCATGCGACTCACTGAACAGACCTAGTTCATAATCCCATTTTTCGTTTATTGCACAGCAGGCCCTCGAAGACCTTGACATCGCGCTTTCACAACCCCACTCGAGCAGCGTCGACATTGTCGTCGATGGGTCCCAGCAGCCGCTACGGATTCCACGATCCGCCGCCTCTGCACTACGCGAAGTGCTCGCCAACGAGGTGGAGGGCAGGCCGGTTGAAATAGTGCCCGTACGTAAAGAACTCACCACCCAGCAGGCGGCGGACCTCCTCCACGTGTCCAGGCCTCACGTCGTGAAGCTCATCGACACCGGCCAATTAGCCGGCCACAAAGTCGGGGCGCACCGGCGCCTCTACGCCGACGACGTCTTCGCATTCATACGCAAAAGGGACGCAGCGCAGCGCGCCAACACGGACGAATGATCCACCTGGAACCAAACCAAAAAGGTTCCGAATTCACCGACCAGGCCCAACCCATCAACTACACTGCCTTTTATGATTCGAAACGCAATAGCGATCTCCTTTGCCTTCATCGGCATCGTTGTCGGCGCCGGGTTTGCGTCCGGGCAGGAAGCGATGCAGTACTTTGTAGCCTTCGGCACGCAAGGCATTTGGGGAGCACTCTTGAGCTCGGCCCTGATGCTGGTCGGCGGTATCTCCATCCTCCAGCTTGGCTCCTACTTCCAGGCGACTGAACACATGGAAGTGCTCGGCAACATCACGGGCAAGGTCATGGGCTGGGTGCTCGACATCTCGACCATCATCACGCTGTTCTCCATCGGGTTCATCATGTTCGCAGGTGCGGGCGCGAACCTGAACCAGCAGTTCGGCATCCCGGTCTGGATCGGCGCCGTCATCATGCTGGCAATGGTGCTCGGTGTTGGCATGCTGGACGTCAATAAGGTGACCGGCGCGATCGGCATCCTCACCCCATTCCTCCTGATCTTCGTGATCGGCGGCTGCACCTGGACCATCGTCAACGCGCAGCCAGACTGGGATAGCATCAACATCGCAGCCCAGGACGTCGCAACCGAGCTGCCAAACTGGTGGATCGCCGCACTGAACTACACCGGCCTGAACTTCATCTGCGTTGTGTCCATGGCGGTCGTCATCGGCGGCAACTACCTCGATCCGCGCGAAACCGGCCTCGGCGGCCTCTTCGGCGGCATTGCCTACCTCGCGATGCTGCTCCTGCTCGGCATGGGCCTCATGGTCAGCATCAGCGACGTCAACGGCCACGACATGCCGATGCTCACCCTCATCAACAACATCAACCCAACACTCGGCCTCATCATGACGTTCGTGATCTTCGGCATGATTTTCGCCACCTCGTTGGGCATGTTCTACGCCCTAGGCAAGCGCCTGGCACGCGGTCGCCAGCAGAAGTTCCGCGTCATCTACATCTCCGCGTGCCTGATCGGGTTCGTCCTGTCCTTCGTCGGCTTCAAGGACTTAATCTCGTTCGTCTACCCGATCCTGGGCTACCTGGGCCTGGTACTCATCGTCGTGGTCACATCAGCCCGCATCCGCGGCTCGGAAACCCTGCGCCACGAAGGCAGCCTGCGACGCCGCGCCCTCGAGCTCATGAAGGACAAACTCGATCCGCGCGTGAAGTTCACCCGCCACGACCAGCGCGAGCTGGACAAGATTACCGAGAAGTCCGTCATGGAAAATAAGGACTTCAAGGAAGCCATGATCGAAGAGGCCGAGCAGGCCCTCGAAGCGGAAGAAGTCCTCGAGACGGAAGAGGCTGAGAGCCAGGCTAAATAATCCTGCTCCGCCAAGTGCCAAGGGACGCAAGATGCGTGCTTTGGCACTTTTTCTTTGGCTCATACAAGGGTGAGCGCACCAAATTCCTGTTTTTCGGAGAGGGGTCGGGACGTTTCCCCAGGTCGTAGGCAGTACTTGATGGAATGTGGTGTCCCCACCACCCGGTCCGACACCAAATTCCCGCTTTCAGGAGCAGCCCTGAGCGTTTCCCCAGGTCGTTGGCGCTGCTCAAAGGAATGTGGTGTCTCCACCACCACCAGCAACACGCTCAAAGCGCAGCAAAAAGCGGCCCCGCCAGGGAACAAACCCCAGGGGACCGCCTCAAGCGCCCTCAAGCGCCCTCAAGAAGCCAGAAAAGCTACTTCACAAGCAGCTCCGCAATCTGAATCGTGTTCAGTGCGGCGCCCTTGCGCAGGTTGTCGCCGGAGACGACGAACACGAGGCCGCGGTTGCCGTCGACGGCCTGGTCCTGGCGGATGCGGCCGACGAGGGAATCGTCCTTGCCGGCGGCGGCGAGAGGGGTCGGTACGTCGACGACGGAGACGCCCGGCGCGGCCTCCAGGACGGCGCGAGCTTGGTCAGGGGTGATTTCCTTCTCAAACTCGGCGTGGACGACCATGGTGTGCCCGGTGAACACTGGGACGCGGACGCAGGTGCCGGAGACGCGCAGATCTGGGATGGAGAGGATCTTGCGCGATTCGTTGCGGAGTTTCTGCTCCTCGTCGGTTTCTTCGGTGCCGTCGTCGACGAGGTTGCCGGCGAGTGGCAGCGCGTTGAAGGCGATCGGTGCGACGTATGGGCCGAGCTCCTCGGGCTGGAGGAGGGAGCCGTCGAGGGCGAGTTCGGTGTTGCGCTCGCCGATTTCGGCGACCTGATTTGCAAGCGCCTGCACACCGGCGAGGCCGGAGCCGGATACGGCCTGGTAGGAGGCTACGCGCATGGTGTGAAGGCCGGCGGCGTCATGGAGTGCCTTGGCCACGGGCATGATTGCCATGGTGGTGCAGTTCGGGTTCGCGATGATGCCCTTGGCTGGCGCCTTGGCTTCGTCGGGGTTGACCTCGGAGACGATGAGGGGGACGTCGTCGTCCTTGCGCCACGCGGAGGAGTTGTCTACGACGGTGGCGCCGGCGGCTGCGAAGACTGGGGCCCACTGCTTGGAGGTGCCGCCGCCTGCGGAAAAGAGCGCGATGTCGACGTCGGCGACGGAGTCTTCGGTGACCTGGGTGAGGTCTTCGACGACGACGTCCTGGCCGCGGTATTCGAGGTGCTTACCCGCGGAGCGTGGTGATGCGAAGAAGCGCACTTTGTCCGCTGGGAAGTCTCGTTCGGCGAGGATTTCGCGCATGACGCGGCCGACCTGGCCGGTTGCACCTACTACTGCGATGGTGGTCATGAAGTGTGTCCTTTCTTAGCGTCCGGTGCCAGCGTAGACGATGGCTGGTTCGTCGCCGCCGAGTTCGAACTTGTCGTGGATAGCGCGGGTGGCTTCCTCAAGGTCGATTTCGCGTACAACGGCAGTGATGCGGATTTCGGAGGTGGTGATCATGTCGATGTTCACGCCGGCGTCGCGAAGTGCTTCGGTGAAGTCGGCGGTGACGCCCGGGTGGGTCTTCATGCCTGCACCGATGAGGGACACCTTGCCGATCTGGTCGTTGTAGGTGATGTTGTCCCAGCCTTCTTTCGCCTGGAGGGCCTTGAGCAGTTCCATGGCGCGGGGGCCGTCGGCAATTGGGAGGGTGAAGGTGATGTCGGTGGTCAGGTTGTGGAGGCTGGAGATGTTCTGCAGCACCATGTCGATGTTGATCTCGTTGTCGGCGAGGACGCGGAACACCTTGGCGGCCTCCCCTGGCAGGTCCTTGACGCCGAGGATGGTGATTTTCGCTTCGGAGGCGTCGGTGGCAACGCCGGACAGTACTGCTTCTTCCATGGGGATATCCTCCAATGCTCCGGCGACGAGGGTGCCGGGATCGTTGCTGTATGACGAACGCACCCGCATGGGTACGTTGAATGCGCGCGCATATTCCACACTGCGCAGCACAAGGATTTTCGAGCCGGACGCGGCGAGCTCAAGCATCTCTTCGAAGCAGAGTTTGTCGAGCTTGCGGGCATCGTGGACGATGCGTGGGTCGGCGGTGTAGACGCCGTCGACGTCCGAGTAGATTTCGCACTCGTCGGCGCCGAGGGCGGCGGCGAGGGCGACGGCGGTGGTATCGGACCCGCCGCGGCCGAGGGTGGTGACGTCCTTGGTGTCACGGTTGACGCCCTGGAAGCCGGCGACGATGGCGATGCGGCCGGCGTCGATAGCTTCTTGGACGCGGCCCGGCGTCACCTCAATAATGCGGGCGTTGCCGTGGCGCTCGGTGGTGATGACGCCCGCTTGCGAGCCGGTGAAGGACTGCACATCAGCGCCGAAGGATGCGACCGCCATCGCGACCAGCGAGTTCGAGATGCGCTCGCCTGCGGTGAGCAGCATGTCCATCTCGCGGGCGGGTGGGGTTGGGTTGACGCGGGCGGCGAGGTCCAGCAGCTCGTCGGTGGTGTCGCCCATTGCGGAACACACCACCACGACATCGTGCCCCTGCTTCTTAGTGGCAACGATGCGTTCAGCAACCGCGCGTATGCGGTCGGCGCTTTCGAGGGACGAGCCCCCGTATTTCTGCACGATCAATGCCATGGTAGAACCTTCCATCGGTGTAAAAACTGTCGCGTGAAAATCCGCACTATAAGAATAGCGTCCCAAAAACGACTATGGGGCGACATGGCACAGAAAATTAGTATTATCGTTGACCATGCAGAACGACTTCCTTGCGATTAGCTTTGCGCTCACGTCTGCGCTGCTCATCGCGGTGGGGACGGTGTGGCGCCACCGCATCTTGCGCGCCGGCCGCTCCACAACGGAGGTCAATCCCTCACCGCTTTCTTCTTTGCGACGCCCCGCCTGGTGGGCATCGCTCACCCTTGCGCTGGCCGCGTACGGATTTCAGGCGCTGGCGCTGGCGTTCGGATCCCTGCTGGTAGTCCAGCCGATTCTGGTGCTGTCACTGATGTTCACGCTGCTACTTTCGGCGCGCGTGGAGCACCGCACAATGTCGCCGCAGGGCACGGCGTGGGCGACGCTGCTGACCATTTTCGTTGCGGTGGTGATCCTGGTGGGCCGCCCGGTTCCGGGCACCGCCCCGCCGGGGATGGTCGGCTGGGTGCTGGCAATCGGGGTTGGGCTGGCCTGGATGGTCGGGACGGTCGCGTTCGCCCGCACCCGTGGCGCCGCTACGCAGGCGCTGGCCTACGGCATCCTGTGCGGCGCGATCTTCGGCTACCTGGCGGTGTTTTCCAAGGTGGCTGTGGACGCCTACGTACACGGCGGAGTCGTTGGACTTGTGGAGTCGTGGCAGTTCTGGGCCATGCTGGCCTGCGCGGTGCTGGGCACGGCAGTGCAGCAGTTCGCGTTCGGCGCCAGCAAGCTGGCCACCACGCTGCCGGCCATGAAGGTTGTTGAGCCGCTGGTTGCACTCACCTTGGGCATCGTGCTGCTTGGGGAGAACTTCGCCGTGTCCAGTGTTGGGGGTTGGGTAGCGATGGTGGCGTCGATAATTATGATGCTGGCCAGCGCGGCGATGCTCACACGGGTCAGTATTCAAGTGGGATAGGCCCAAACCGTGTATGCTTTGGCGCATGTCACATCAGCTGCTGCTCCTAATCTGCCGCGGCGGGATACAGGCCTCGTTGTAACACGGCCGGCGCCCGTCGCGGAGTTTGTGCACGCCGACCGTGAAACTCGCCACGAAGGAGAACAGCCACAATGACCACCCAACCAGCCTGGAATAAGCAGCAGCCATCGAAGATGCCAGCGCACCGCTACCTGCCGTTTGCGCAGGAGGTAGAGCCTATCCGCCTGCCGGATCGCACCTGGCCAGACGCCACCATCACGCACGCGCCACAGTGGTGCGCGGTGGACCTGCGCGACGGCAACCAGGCCCTGATTGACCCGATGAACCCGGAGCGCAAGCGCCGCATGTTCAACCTGCTGGTGGAGATGGGTTACAAGGAGATCGAGGTGGGCTTCCCGTCCGCCTCGCAGACTGACTTCAACTTTGTGCGCGAGATCATCGAGCAGGACATGATCCCGGATGACGTCACCATCCAGGTGCTGGTGCAGGCCCGTGAGCACCTGATTCATCGCACGTTCGAGGCGTGCTCGGGCGCGAAGAACGTGATCGTGCACTTCTACAACTCGACGTCGAAGCTGCAGCGCGAAGTGGTGTTCCGGAAAGACCGCCCGGCGATCAAGAAACTGGCGACGGACGCGGCGGAGCTGATCAAGGGCATCGCGAAGGATTACCCGGACACGAACTGGCGCTGGCAGTACTCGCCGGAGTCCTTCACCGGCACTGAGCTGGACTTTGCGGTTGAGGTGTGCGACGCCGTCGTCGAGATCATGGACGCGACCCCTGAGCAGCCGATGATCATCAACCTGCCGGCGACCGTCGAAATGATTACCCCAAATGTGTATGCGGACTCGGTGGAGTGGATGCACCGCAACCTGAAGCGCCGCGACTCCATCATCCTGTCGCTGCACCCCCACAACGACCGCGGCGAAGGCATCGCCGCGGCCGAGCTGGGCTACATGGCGGGCGCGGACCGCATCGAAGGCTGCCTGTTCGGCAACGGTGAGCGCACCGGCAACGTCGACCTGGTCACACTGGGCCTGAACATGCTGACGCAGGGCGTCGACCCGCAGATCGACTTCTCTGATATCCAGCGCATCCGCGACGTCGTGGAGTACTGCAACCAGCTGCGCGTCCCCGAGCGCCACCCATACGGCGGCGACCTGGTCTTCACGGCGTTCTCCGGCTCGCACCAGGACGCTATTAATAAAGGCCTGGACGCACTGGCGAGCAAGGTGCGCCCCGGCGCGAACTCCACTGAGGTGCAGTGGGAAGAGCTGCGCGAGACGGTCTGGGAGGTCCCATACCTGCCGATCGACCCGAAGGATGTGGGCCGCGACTACGAGGCTGTCATCCGCGTCAACTCCCAGTCCGGCAAGGGTGGCGTTGCCTACATCATGAAGACGGACCACGGCATCGATATGCCGAAGGCGATGCAGCCGGAGTTCTCCGCGGTGGTGCAGAACATCACCGACAACGAGGGCGGCGAGGTCAACTCGAAGAACATGTGGGACATCTTCGCCACGACCTACCTGGACCCAGATTCGCCACTGGAGCTGCACTCCTTCCGCACGTCGGATGAGGAGGGCACGGACGCCACGACGACCGGGATCCGCGCGCGCGTGACCTACAACGGCCAGGACCACGAAGTCACGGGTGTCGGCAACGGCCCGATCGCGGCATTCGCGAACGCGCTGGAGCACATCGGCATCAACGTCGAGGTGCAGGACTACTCGCAGCGCGCCCGCTCCGCGGGTGACGACGCCGACGCGGCCTGCTACATCTACGCGGATGTCGACGGCAAGTGTGCGTGGGGCGCTGGCGTGGCAGGATCGACGACGTTGGCGTCGATGCAGGCCATCGTGTCCGCGGTGAACCGTTCGACGGTCGCGTAACACCACCCCCGTTAGGGGGGTCGTTCTGCCTGGCGGACTGAGATGCGAGTGATAAAGCGCGCTCGCTTCTCTTACGCCTCTCTCAGCGAATAAGAATCCGCGCTGCGTACGAACGTGACGTGTCACACGCCTCCACAGGTCGACATGTGTTTACCCAGGTGCGCGCCTTATACTCATTGCTCGGAGATTTATCTACTGGCGAGGCAGCACCGGGTAAGGCAGGGCGAAATGGCAACAACATACGTGGTTCCAGACCACGGGCTTGGTGCTGTTCGCAACATCCCGGTGCACGAGGCGGAGCAAGAGCACATCATTCACCTGCTCGATTCCGCCGATACGGACGTTGCGGACCTCGCGGCGCTGCTTATCCCGCGCGCTGAGGGCGGCGGGTTCGACATTCACTTCCAGGACTCGGTGCTCGGCAGCATGAGCGCCTCGGACGCGCGCGAGTACGCGGAGCTGTCCTGGATCGTGGAAGCCTCGATGATCCCGCAGGTCACGGTGCGCGCCACCCGCCTTGCGGACGGCTCCCTGCAAACCGTCCTCCGCCTGCCACGCCCCGGCCTGTGCATCCCCACCAACCAGCCCCCGACCGAGCCGTGGGTGTTTCTCGACGACACCCGCACCTACGACGTCTCCTTCCTCCCGGACGCGCAGGAAGCCCAGGAAGTTTCGGTGCTGGACCGGAAGCATTACCTGCTCACGCTGAGCGCCACTGAGGATGCTGCCGAAGATACTGTGCAGGTCGCGATTGGGGATCGGGCCGTCGGCACCCTGGTGGGGCCAGTGGCCACCGCGCTGCTGCCGACGCTGCAGTCCCTCAGCGAGCGTGGCCTGCTGGCGGTAGCTCACGGCTACCTCGCGCCGCTGGGTGGCAAGCCGTCGTTGAGCGTGACCGTTGGCCCACTCGCCCCGGACGTGCTTCCGCCCCTCTCCCCGATTCCGCCGGTGCAGGTCCACCCGCGCCACCCGGATACCTCGGCGATGTCGGCGACCACCGTGATCCCCGTGGTACGCCCAGAGGAGCTGGAAGACAGCGCCGACGCGGTGGCCAAGTCCGCCGCAGCGAAGGCTGATTCGGAGGAGTTCCCCGCCGTGGAGACCCCGGCGGACGAGAAGGCCCCGGAGGCGCAGCCGAAGAAGAACCAGCCGATCCACCCGATGCGCTGGGTAGCCGCTGTCATCGGCGCGCTGCTGATCGCACTGATCGGCTCGGTGGCGTTCAGCGAGCAGTGGAGCGGCTCGCCGGACACAGTTTCCACGTACATGACGGAGCCTGCGCACTCCCCGAGCAAGTCCGGCCAGAAGCCGGAACCTTCGAAGCGGTCGACGGAACAGACCACCGAGGAGACCACACCGCCTTCTTCGGAGCCCGCGTCTGAGCCGGCCTCGGCGCCAGCCCCGGCGCAACAGGAACCGGCGTACCAGATGCCAGCACAGCCGGCCCCGGTGTGGCAGGCCCCAACGCCTGCGCCCGTGCCCGCCCCTGCGCCTGCACCAGCGCCTGTGCAGCAGCCCGCTCCCGTGCAGGAACAGCCCGCGCCGGCCCCTGCACCAGCGCCTGCCCCCGACTACCAGTACAATTTCGGCGGCCTGCAGATCCAGTCAGACACGCCGCTCGGCGGGCCATTACACCGCGTGCAGTGGCCATAGCTACTATCAGAGTGATGACAACACCTGACCACGAGCTCTTTCCGTTCGTCGCGGTAAGCGCCCTTTCGACAAGCATCCACCCCTCCACGGGGCGTTTGCTCACCCTCGATGCGGTCACGTTCGACGAAAACGGCGAGGTCGGCGAGGACTTCCACGCCGTATTCAACCCGGTCAAAGACGCCGGCCCACGCCACCTGCACAACCTGGAGAAGAGCGACTTCGCTCAGGCGCCACGGTTCGCGCGGCACCTCAAGACACTCAACAAGCTTATCGACGACCGCACCCTCATCGTGCTCGACAGCCCCACGGAGTGGGGGTACCTCGTCTCCGAGTCGCGCCGCGCCATGAACGCCGCCGCCCGCGCCAACCGCCAACGCGCCCGCAAACACAACCGGCGCCGCCAGCGCGTCGGCCACATCCCGCGCCCCGAAGCAATCGTGGACATCCTCGGCAGCGCGCGCCGCCAGGGCCACATCCTCATCGACGAGCGACTCAACGCCGTGGCCAACCAAGTCGGCGTGCTCTCCGAACCGGCCACCGCCACCGTCGAACGCGCCAGCGTCCCCGAGGAGGAACTTTCCCGGGCGGCCACACTGAAGCTCGTCGCGGTGTACCTGCAGCTGCGCGAAAACGGCACGCTGACCAGCATTGACCCGGAGGACCTCAAGGCGGACCGCTTCGGCCTGCAGCGCTCCGCACTGCGGGTGGACGCGCATAAGCGCGAAGGGGACGTCGATAATCTGGGCGTCTACACGGGTGCGGGCCTCAAGCCAGGCATGGAGATCTCCATCTCCGACGACGTCGCCGTCGACCCCGACGAGCTCATCCAGGCCGCGCTCGACGCCGGGCTGAACTACCAAGAAAAGCTCACACGCACCGCATCCCTCGTAGTATCCGACGCCCCCTCCCGCGGCGCAGAACTGCGTGGCAAAGCGATGCACGCGCACCGCAAAAACATCCCGGTGCTCAGCGCGCAGGAGTTTCTCCAGGCCGTAGCGCGCGACTAACGTAGAGGCATGCTCTCACAACTGCGTACCTCTGTTGCGCTGGCCGCCGCGAAGGCCGCCACGTTCGCGTCGCGCGCCACCGGCCGCGGCGCCGGCGGCATGATCGGCGGGCTCGTTGCCAACGCGATCGACCCGAACATCATGGCAGGCCTGTCCAAGGGGCGCCCGGCCGTGCTGGTGACGGGCACGAACGGCAAGTCCACCACCACAAAGATGCTGGTGGCGGCGCTGCGCTCCACCAGGACCGTGGCCACCAACGACGGCGGCGACAACATGGACGCCGGCATCATCTCCGCGCTCATGGCGGGCAAGGACGCCTCCACGATCGCCCTCGAGGTCGACGAGCTGCACGTCCCCCACGTCGCCGACCGGCTGCAGCCGAAGGCGTTCGTGCTGCTCAACCTGTCGCGCGACCAGCTGGACCGCGTCGGCGAGATCAACAAGATCGAGCGCGCCCTCCGCGGCGCCGTCAACGCCCACCCGGAGGCCACCGTCATCGCTAACTGCGACGACGTGCTGATGACCTCCGTCGCCTGGGACCACCCCAACGTCATCTGGGTTTCCGCGGGCGCTGGCTGGCTCGGAGACTCCGTCACCAACCCCCGCAGCGGCGGCCACGTCGTACGCACCGAGGACGACTGGTACGCCGTCGAGCCCCTCCCCGATGGCTCCGAGTTTCGACGCCCTACCCCCACCTACGCCGTCACCGACGACGGCCTGCGCTGCCCGGATGGGGGCGTCGTCACGCTTGACCTGGCGCTACCCGGGCGGGCCAACCGCGGCAACGCCGCACAGGCCGTAGCCTGCGCCGTCGACGTCTTCGGTGTACCACTCGCCTCCGCGCTCGCCGCCGTCGCCGACGTCCAAGACGTCGCCGGGCGCTACTCCACCATCCACTTCGGCGACCACGAAGTCCGCCTCCTGCTGGCCAAGAACCCGGCAGGCTGGCAAGAGGCCCTCTCCATGGTGGACCGCACCGCCGACGGCCTCGTCATCGCCGTCAACGGCCAAGTCGCCGACGGCGAAGACCTCTCCTGGCTCTGGGACGTCAAGTTCGAAGACTTCCACGGCATCGCCGTCAAAGCCGCCGGCGAACGCGGCACCGACCTCGCCGTGCGCCTGCTCTACGCCGACATCGAACACGAACTGATCCACAACTGCGTCGACGCCATCCGCGCCTGCCCACCCGGCCGCGTCGAAGTGCTGGCCAACTACACCGCCTTCCGCGACCTCAAAAAGGACCTACACAAGGAGCTGGACCGTGACTAACACTTTGACCATCGGCCTGCTGCTGCCCGACGTACTCGGCACCTACGGCGACGACGGCAACGCACTCGTCCTGCGCCAACGCGCCCGCATGCGAGGCATCGACACCCACATCCGACCCATCCCCCTCACCGAGGACATCCCCTCCGACTGCGACATCTACACCCTCGGCGGCGGCGAGGACTCCGCCCAAATCATTGCGGCCTCCCGCCTGCAAGCATCCCCCGGCCTGCAGCGCGCCATCGACGCCGGCCGCCCCGTCTTCGCCGTCTGCGCCGGCATGCAGGTCCTCGGCCACAGCTTCACCGCCCACGGCGAGGAAGTCGCCGGCATCGGCGTCCTCGACGTCCGCACCTCCCCCATGTCGGAGCGCGCCATCGGGGAAGTCCAATCCCACCCACTTCTCGACGGCCTCTCCGCCCCCCTCACCGGATTCGAAAACCACATGGGCGGCACCACCCTCGGCCCCGACGCCTCCCCACTCGGCCAGGTGAAACGCGGCGTGGGCAACAACGTGGGTGCTGGTTCTCGGGCTGGCGTTGAGGGCGTTGTGCAGGGCAGTGTCATCGCCACCTACATGCACGGCCCCGCCCTGGCCCGCAACCCCGAACTTGCCGACCTCCTCCTCGCCCGCGCCCTCGGCATCCACGCCCAGGAACTCACCCCACTCGCGTTGCCCGAGGTGGACCAGCTGCGCAAGGAGCGCCTCAGGTAGGTTGCCGCTAGCGCTCTAGGAGCCAGTGCCAAAGGACGCAATTCGTTCCGAGGAACTCGGGAAAAGCCCAGGTCGCAAATAAGCGGTTGCGTCCTTTGGCACTCGGCCCGGTTGGGGTGACACCAAATTCCCTCATTGGATTTTCGCGACCTGGGGAAACGCCTCAGCGCCTGCTCGAACGCTCTGTGTCAAGTGGTTGTGGGCCAGATTCATGGTTAACAATGCATCATCAATGCACGCGGCATCGGCGCTGTCTTAGTTGTTGTGCGGATAATTGTGACTTTCTCAGGCAACCCAATCGGTGTTTTCGGTCGCGCGGTAATTACCCCATCAGCAAGGGCTTGCTCGACGGCACTTCGCCGGTTAGCCTCCAGCTTTTGCCACGTGCCGTCTAGCACGCTTTGCGGTGTGTACCCATTAATCCCACTGTGGGGCCGGTGGTTATACAACGTTGTAAACTCATCAACCCAGGCCGCTGCATGTTTAATGCTGGCAAAAGCCCTCGGGTAGTAGGCCATACCTTTCATGGTGTGAAACAACGACTCCATATGCGGATTATCGTTACTAATCGACGGCCTGCTGAAGGAGCGTTTGACCTGGTGGGCATCAAAAAGTCTGCCAAGGCTGCGACTGGTCATCGCTGCCCCGTTATCGGAGTGCACCGTGTCGACATCAGGGTGTGCGGCAAAGATTTCTTCAAACATATGTCGTG